>NZ_CP073104.1:5535000-5790000 GCF_018138145.1 Pseudomonas sp. SCA2728.1_7
GAGAGCCGATCAGCAACACCGTATCCAGATAAACGTGCGGGTTGAGCAGCGTCACGGCCAAAGCGCTGAGCATCACCGCCCGCAGGGAGCGCACAGTCTGGTTCTCGCCCTGACCCAGGCTCTGTTTCGAACAGGCCCGGCGCAGCGCCTGGCTGCCGTACCAGATCAGAAACGTCGCGCCGCCCCAACGGGCAATGGCGAGCAGCGTCGGGTTCTGCGCCAGAACCGTCGCCAGTCCGAATACCCCCGCCGCCACCAGCAGCGCATCGCAGACCACGCACAATGCCGCCACGGGCAAGTGGTGTTCACGACGCAGGCTCTGCGCCAATACAAACGCGTTCTGCGTGCCGATCGCCATGATCAGCCCGAACGCCACCAGCAAGCCGTTCACATAGCTTTGCCACATAAAAATTACTCCGCGTTGGCTGCGAGGTCGCGCAGCACTTGCATGGCGCGTTCGGCGTCGGCCTGACCGACGAACAAATGATCGTGGTAATAGCCGGCAATCACGTTGCAACTGATCCCGGCCTGGCCCAATGCTGTGGCAAACGCGGCGGTGAGGCCCACGGCTTCCAGAGCCGAATGCACATTCAGGGTTATCCACGCTGCTACATAGTCGAAGCTGAAACCGGCCTGTTCGGCGTGGGAACGTTCGAGAATCACGGTCAGGCCTTCCTGCTCGTGGAAGCTACCGACAATCTCCAGACCGCTCGGCAACGCGCCGTCGCGCAGGGTGCAGAACACGTATTCGCCGACGTTGAGTTGCGGGCTCATGCTGCGCAACAAAGTCGTGAGTGAAGTTTCGCCAGCCATGTGTGTGTTCCTTGATAAACAGTGCTTGCTGGCTATTCTCCGGGCGAAACCTGTATAAGAAAAACCAATATTGCTGATCGCTCATTAGGAAAACTGATGTTCGACTATAAATTGCTGTCCGCTCTGGCCGCTGTGGTCGAGCAGGCCGGTTTCGAACGGGCCGCGCAGGTGCTGGGCTTGTCGCAATCGGCGATTTCGCAGCGGATCAAACTGCTCGAAGCGCGGGTTGGCCAGCCGGTGCTGATACGCGGCACGCCGCCATCGCCGACCGAGATTGGCCGGCGCCTGCTCAACCATGTGCAGCAGGTGCGTTTGCTTGAGCGCGATTTGCAGACGCTGGTGCCCGCACTGGATGAAGAGGGCCTGCCAGAGCGTTTGCGCATCGCGTTGAATGCCGACAGCCTCGCTACCTGGTGGGCCGACGCGGTTGGCGACTTCTGTGCCGACCAGCATTTGTTGCTCGATCTGGTCGTCGAAGACCAGACCGTCGGCCTCAAACGCATGCGCGCCGGTGAAGTGGCCGCGTGCCTTTGCGCCAGCGAACGACCGGTGGCCGGTGCGCGCAGTGTGTTGCTCGGCGCGATGCGTTATCGCGCATTGGCCAGCCCGGCGTTTATCGAACGACATTTTCCTGATGGCGTGCGCGCCGAACAATTGCCGCGAACACCTGCGCTGGTGTTCGGGCCTGACGATTTTCTCCAGCATCGCTATCTCGCTTCGTTGGGTGTCGATGGCGGATTCGAGCACCATTTGTGCCCATCCTCGGAAGGTTTTATCCGCCTGACCGAGGCCGGGCTCGGCTGGGGACTGGTGCCGGAACTGCAAGTGCGCGAGCAACTGCAACGCGGGTTATTGCGCGAACTGTTGCCAGATAAACCGATTGATGTGCCGTTGTACTGGCATCATTGGCGCAATGGCGGTCAGCTGCTGGGCTTGCTGACCGAGCAATTGGTGCGCTCATCGGCGCAATGGCTGGTGCCGTTGGACTGACGGCCAGCGTCAAGACACTCGAATCAGGCAAAACGAAAGACATCGGAGCTTTACATGAAAATTCTGGTCACCGGCGCAAGCGGCTTCATTGGCGGACGCTTTGCGCGTTTCGCCCTGGAGCAGGGCCTGGACGTGCGGGTCAACGGTCGCCGGGCCGAGAGCGTCGAACATCTGGTGCGCCGGGGTGCCGAGTTTGTCCCCGGCGATCTGACCGATCCCGACCTGGTCCGCGAACTGTGCTCGGACGTCGAAGCCGTGGTGCATTGCGCGGGCGCCGTCGGACTGTGGGGGCGCTATCAGGACTTCCATCAGGGCAACGTGCAGGTCACCGAAAACGTTGTCGAAGCCTGTCTCAAACAGCGCGTCCGGCGTTTGGTGCATCTGTCGTCGCCATCGATCTATTTCGATGGTCGCGATCATTTCAACCTGACCGAAGAGCAAGTGCCCAAGCGCTTCAAGCATCACTATGCCGCGACCAAGTACCTGGCCGAGCAAAAGGTCTTCGGTGCCCAGGAATTCGGCTTGGAAACCATCGCCCTGCGCCCGCGTTTTGTTACCGGTGCCGGCGACATGAGCATTTTCCCGCGCCTGCTCAACATGCAGCGCAAGGGCCGGCTGGCGATCATCGGCAATGGCCTGAACAAAGTCGACTTCACCAGTGTGCAGAATCTCAACGAAGCGCTGCTCAGCAGCTTGCTGGCCGCCGGCTCCGCACTGGGCAAGGCCTACAACATCAGCAATGGCGCGCCGGTGCCGCTGTGGGATGTGGTCAATTACGTGATGCGCAAAATGGAAGTGCCGCAGGTCACCAAGTACCGTTCGTATGGACTGGCCTATAGCGTCGCGGCGCTCAACGAAGGGGCGTGCAAGCTCTGGCCCGGGCGTCCGGAGCCAACCCTGTCGCGCCTGGGCATGCAGGTGATGAAAAAAAATTTCACCCTCGACATCAGCCGCGCCCGGCATTATCTGGATTACGATCCGAAAGTCAGCCTGTGGTCGGCGCTGGATGAGTTCTGCGCGTGGTGGAAAGCTCAGGACATCCGTTGAAACGATTCGGCCGGGCGGCAATGAACCGTGTAGCCGCTTGGGGGTCAATCCCTGCGGCTGCGGCGGTTATACTTCGCAGCATTTAGCCATCACCGCGTTTCCCAAAGGTTGCCTCAATGTCCATGCGTAATGATGCCCACGACGATTTCGATGATGTCCCGAGCCTGCGTGCCGACAACTTCGACGACGATGACATTCCGACCACCGCCCGCACCTCCGTACACTCGCGCACGCCGCCGGTGGTCAAGGTCAAGGCCGCGAGCACCGGGCCATTGTGGGCCTTGGTCGGTGCGCTGTTCTTCGCCTTCGTCGGTCTGGCCTGGTGGAGTTTCCAGCAGATCTCGTTGATGGAGCAGCAACTGGTCGCGACCCAGGAAAGCTTCGCGCGGATCAGCGAAGAAGCGGCCGGACGCTTGCAGGACATTTCCGGCAAGGTCGTCGCCAGCCAGTCCAACGTCACCAGCGACAGCGAAGCCCTCAAGCTGCAAATCAAACAGCTCGAAGGCAAGCTGCTCGATCAGAGCAAACAGCAGCAAGGCGTAGCAGGACAGGCCAGTGATCTGGACAAACGCCTGGCGCAGATGACCGCGCAAACCACCGAACAGCAGAACGCCAATACCCAGTTGCAAGCGCAGGTCAAAGCCTTGAGCGCGGAATTGGCGACGGTGAAAAGCACACCGGCCGACACCAGCAAGGTCGACACGCAGTTGAAAGCCTTCGATGCGCAGTTCAAAAGCCTCGGCGCCGATATCGCTGCACTGAAAAAGCAGGGCAACCCGAGCGCGGCGATCGATCGTCTTGAGCAGGAAATCGTTGTGCTCAAAAGCGAACAGGACAACCGCCCGGCAGCCGCGCAGGGCGGCGGCAATACTGCTGAGTTCGATGCCTTCCGTGGCCAAATGACCCGCAACATCAACACCCTTCAGGCGCAGATTCAGAATTTGCAGCAGCAGATCAATTCCCGCCCATAAGCTTTGTTGATCAGTGCAGGGGATTCTGTAATCCCCTGCATCATTCTGAATACTCGTACATCACCCCAAGCCGTCTACGCTCTTGAAACACCAACAAGAACGAGGGATGCGCTATGGGGTTTTTGCATAAAGTGGCCTGGCTCGGCGTGATGTTACTGGCTGGTTTCGGCCAGGCCAGCGCCGCCACCACCGCCAAGGATGACAGTCAGGCCGCCATTGCCTTGCTGGAAAAAGCCCTGGCCTACTACCACGACAATGGCGACAAGGCGTTCGCCGCGTTCAGCCGCCAAGGCGAGTTTGTCGACAAGGATCGCTACGTGTTCGTCGTCGACACCAAAGGCGTGATGCTCGCCAGCGGTGGGCCTTCGTCGGCGTTGATCGGTCGTGACGTGAGTGAGGTGCTCGGGCCGGATTTGCAGAAAACCTTCAAGGACGCGTTGAAAGTGCCGGAAGGCAATGGCATCCAGCAGGCCGAGTATCGTTGGCAGAACTGGGCCGACGGCAAGGTCGAGCGCAAGCATGTGTTTTATCAACGCATCGGCCAGCGAATTCTGGCGGTCGGTTATTACTTGCCGCGAGCCTCGGCGGAGCAGGCAAAGGCATTGCTCGACAAAGCGGCGACTGATTTGGGCAAAGACGAGAAGGGTACGTTGACGGCGATCAACTCGCTCAAGGGTGGCTATTTGCAGGATGACTTGTACGTGTTCGTCGTTGATCTGAATACCCAGCGCTACGTCGCCCACGGCACCAACCTGCGCTTGATCAACACCGACTTCGGCAAGGTCAAGGATCCGGAAGGCAAACCGGTGGGCGAGCCGATTCTGGCGCTGATCGGCAAGCAGGATGAAGGTGAGTACGAATATCGCTGGAAAAACCCGGTGACCGGCAAGGTCGAGGACAAGCATGCCTACCTGAAGAAGGCCGGGCATTTCCTCGTTGCCGTCGGTTACTACAGCCCTTGAATGAACATCGCTCTCCTGTAGGAGTGAGCCTGCTCGCGATGCGGTGTGTCATTTAGCGATGATGTCGACTGACATACCGCATCGCGAGCAGGCTCACTCCTACAAGGGGTCTGCGTTGTTTGAATTATTTGGCGCCGTGTTCGCGCCCGCGCAGCAGGTTGTTCGGCATCGCAATCGCTGCCGCCAACCCGAGCAACGACACCGCCGCACTCACCCACAACAAATGCCGGAACGTCACCAGCAATTCCGCCCGCAAGGCGTCCTGCGCATCCCCCGGCGCGGCGTTCAAACCATCCAGCAAGACGTTGCCGGAATGCCCCTCGCTCATCAGCGAACTGCTCGCCAGATGGGCAAAATTCGAATCTTGCAACAACGCCAGCAACAGCGCCGACATCAACGCCACGCCCACCGCGCCGCCGAGAGAGCGAAACAGGTTGGTGGTGCTGGTCGCTACGCCGATGTCGCGTTGCTCCACCGAATTTTGTGTACCGACCAGCGAAGTCGGGAACTGCATGCCGCTGGAAATACCGCAGAGCAACATGAACAGTGCGCTGATCAGCGTCGCCTCCGGTGGGCTGAATGCCATGCCGAGAATCGCGATCGGCATCAGCAGAGCGCCGCTCAGAATCTGTGGTTTGTAACGCCCGGTAATCGACGTGCGCCGGCCAGCGAAAAATGCACCAATCGGCAACCCCATCGCCAATGGCAGCAAGTGCAACGCCGCGCTGTCAGCACCGGCCCCGGTCACGGTCTGAAAGCGCAGCGGCATCAACACAATCAAGGAAATCGCCTGGAAACTGGTGAAGAAAATCGTGCACCAGCACAGCAGGGCATTGCGGTTGGCAAACAGGTGCATCGGCAGCAAAGGCTCCCGAGCACGGCGCTCGTGCCAGACAAACACCGCCAGTACCACCACTGCACAAGCGAACAGGCCAAGCACTTCAGCGCTGCGCCACGAATGACCCTGACCAACCTGAGTAATGCCCAGCAGCAGGGCAGTCAGGCCGATGATCATCAGCAAGGTGCCGAGATAATCGATGATCGGTTTGCGCTGCGGAATCGGCAGGCCACGCAGATTGCGCCGCGCCACCCACCAGGCACCGAGGCCCAGCGGCAGGTTGATCAGAAACACCCAGCGCCACGACAGGTATTCGGTCATGTAACCGCCGAGCACCGGGCCGGCAACGCTGGCCACCGCGTACATGCTGCTGAAGTAACCCTGATAACGCCCGCGTTCACGCGGCGGCACGATGTCGCCGATGATCGCCTGACTCACCGAAATCATCCCGCCGGCGCCGATGCCCTGAAGGATCCGCGCCAGTACCAGTTGCTCCATGCTCTGCGCCATGCCGCAAAACAGCGAGGCAAGGGTGAACAGGCCCATGCCGAACAGCATCAATTTGCGCCGCCCGTACAAGTCGCCGAGTTTGCCGTAGATCGGCACGGCCACCGTCATCGCGACCATGTACCCGGAAATTACCCAGGCCAACAGGCTGACGTCCTTGAACTGTGCAGAGATGGCCGGCATCGACACGGCGACGATGGTTTGATCCAGCGCGCCGAGAAAGATCGCCATCATCAACGCGACCAGCACGCTGCGAATGGCCGGTTTGGGCGTTTCGGGGTGATTGAGATTGGTCACGGGCAAAACCTGCGGGCAGTGAGAGTCCCGCAGATCGTCAGGCGAGCGGGGATGCTCGCCAGTGTAAGTCGATAGGAAGCTATTCGATAGCCTCGTACGGAAGTCCGACGTAATTTTCTGCAATGGTTTTTCGCCCTGCTTCTGAACTGACAAAGTAGTCCAGTTCCGAGGCGCTGATGCGCTGGCTGAAGTCATCGTGATCGTCGAAACGATGCAGCATGGAAGTCATCCACCAGGAAAACCGCTCGGCCTTCCACACTCGGCGCAGGCAGATTTCCGAGTATTTTTCCAGCAGGTCGGTGCGCCCGTCGCGGTAAACCTTCAGCAGAATATTGAACAACGTGCTGACGTCACTCGCCGCCAGATTCAAACCCTTGGCGCCGGTGGGCGGAACGATATGCGCGGCGTCACCGACCAGAAACATCCGCCCGAACTGCATCGGCTCAACGACAAAACTGCGCAGCGGCGCGATGCTTTTTTCGATCGAAGGGCCGGTAACCAGTTTCTCGGCAAGCTCTACTGGCAGACGATTTTTCAATTCATCCCAGAAGCGCTGATCGCTCCAGTCATCGACGTTTTCATCCGCCGGTACTTGCAGGTAATAGCGGGTGCGCGTTGCTGAACGCATGCTGCATAAAGCAAAACCACGTTCGTGACGGGCGTAGACCAACTCCTCATGCACCGGCGGCGTGTCGGCGAGAATGCCCAGCCAGCCAAACGGATAAACCCGCTCGAAGACCTTCAGGCTGTCGGCCGGAATCGCCTGCCGAGCGACACCGTGGAAACCGTCGCAACCGGCGATGTAATCGCAATCGACGCGAAAGGTTTCGCCGTCCTTTTCGAAAGTGACAAAGGCTTCGTCGCGTTTCATGCCGTGAGGAACGACATTGCTCGCCTGGTAAATCGTCGGCGCGCCGGCCTCCCGACGAGCGGCCATCAGGTCGCGGGTGACTTCGGTCTGGCCGTAGATCATCACGCTCTTGCCACCGGTCAGCGCGTGCAGATCGATGTGCACCTGACGCCCGTCCAGGGCCAGATCGAAGCCGCCATGCACCAGTCCTTCGGCGTCCATGCGCTGACTCACGCCAGCCTGCCGCAACAGCTCTACCATGCCCTGTTCGAGCACACCGGCGCGGATGCGCCCGAGGACATAATCCGGGGTCTGGCGTTCGAGGATGAGGGTATCGATGCCGGCGTTGTGCAACAACTGGCCGAGGAGCAATCCGGACGGACCGGCGCCGATAATGGCGACTTGGGTTTTCAGCGTTTTCATTGTTTTTATGACTCGCAAGCTTCACGCGGCCAAGACCGGTGAATGATTTTTATGGATCGAGTGCTTGCATTTTTCCCTTGCGGGTCTGTCAATTGAAGGTGAAAACTGAGCCGATACCTGTACATTCTGCCAATCGGTGCGATTATCGCCCACAACCCCGAGGCCTGGATTGAAGTGATGAACAAGCCTGAGCTGCCTTCGATTCCAGTGTTCAAGCTCTACGGTGAAAGCCTGGACTGGCCGACCCCTGACTTGCTGCACTGTGAAACCATTTCCTCCCGCAGTCGCGAACACGAGTGGGAAATCAAACCCCACCGCCATGCTGATTTGTGCCAGTTACTCTTCGTCTTCAAAGGTCAGGCAGAGCTTGAGATCGAAGGGCAACGCACGCAACTCGACACCCCGGCCATCCAAGTGCTGCCACCGTTATCGGTGCACGGCTTTCGTTTTTCCGAAGACGTCGAAGGGTTCATCGTTACTCTCGCCACACCGCTGATCAACCACTTGCAGGCGCAACTGGGCGATTCGGTACATGCGCTGGCCAGCGCAGACAACTACCCGGCAGGTAACGACGGCGATTACCTCAACAGCCTGTTCTCGGCGTTGCAGGCCGAATACAACGGCCACCAGCCGGCGCGGGAAATGCTCATGCATTCGCTGGTCAGCGTGATCATGGTCTGGGTCAGCCGTCAGGCGATCGTGCGGCACAAAGCCAGTCAGCGTCCGCAGCGTCAGCGCGAATACCTCAATGGCTTTATCCAGTTGGTCGAGGAGACTTATCGCCAGCACGTCAAGGTCGAAGACCTCGCGCATCGACTGGGGATTTCGGTGTCGCACCTCAACGGCACCTGCCGTGAGCTGGCGGGACAACCGGCGTTGCAGATCATGCACGAGCGCCAGTTGCTGGAAGCCAAGCGCTTGCTGACTTACACCAGCATGACGATTTACGAGATGTCGGAGTTGTTGGGGTTTTCCGACCCAACCAACTTCACGCGCCTGTTCCGGCGCCGGGTGGGGATATCGCCAAAGGCTTTCCGCGACAGCCTCAAGGCCGAGCATTAACCACTCACACCACAAAACCCCTGTAGGAGTGAGCCTGCTCGCGATAGCGGTGTGTCATACAGATAAAGTTTGACTGACACACCGCTATCGCGAGCAGGCTCACTCCTACAGTTGAATATCAGCGCAGCGCATTCAGCGTGGCATTGTGCGGAATGCACCGCTCGAAGTTGCAGCTCGCATACTCGCGCGGTAGCTGTCGCTGCTGTTCGACCCGCCAGGCTGCGGTGCCGTACAGCGCCAGCGTGGCGGCGCAGGTGATGAAAATCGCGAAGTACCTTCTTGTTTTGATGTTCATGGCGTTGACCTCTGAACGACATACCCTGCGGTATTACTTTCAGCATAGGTCAGCGGCGGGGAGTTGCCAGCGAGTGTGCTTGAGGTTGTAACTGGCCATTCAGCATATCGATAGCCACTGTGGGAGCGAGCCTGCTCGCGAAAGCGTCCTGTCATTCGACTCAAGTGTTGACTGACCCACCGCTTTCGCGAGCAGGCTCGCTCCCACAGTTAAATGGGTTTACAGGCCGATATCCCATTCGGGGTTTTCCGGGAACCTGAGCACCAGAAAATCCAGCATGCTGCGCAGCGCCGCCGGCATGTGTTTGCGCGAGGCGTACACCGCGTAGATGCTCATCTGCCGCGGTTCGGCATGGGGCAGCAGTCGAACCAGTTCACCGCTGTGAATATGCACCCCGGCCTGATACGTCGGCAACATCGCCACCCCGGCACCGGCCAGTGTTGCGCGCAATAATGTGCTGGCCTCGTTGGCGCTGATATTGCCCTGCACCGGCACCGAAACCGGTTCGCCATCCTCCTCGAAATGCCACAGGCTCTTGCCGAAATAGGAGTGCGTCAGGCAGTTATGCCGACTCAATTCCTCAACCCGTAACGGCGCCGCTTGCTCTTGCAGATAAGCCGGCGCGGCACACACCACCGAACGACAAACGGTCAGACGCCGGGCGATCAGGTTGGGGTCGAGATCGTTACTGGTGCGAATTGCCAGATCGATCCGTTCATCCACCAGATTCACCGTGCGGTCGAGCATTTGCATATCGATGCTGACACCGGGATAGCGCTTGACGTAAGCAGCCATCGCATCGGCCAGTTGCGCCTGCCCGAACGAGGTGCTGACGCTGATCCGCAGCAAGCCGCGCGGGGCGTCGTGGGGTTCGCTGACGGCGGCCTGCATGTCCGTCGACAGTTCGATCATCTGTCGGCAACGCGGCAGGATTTCACTGCCGGCGGCGGTCAGGCTCAACTTGCGCGTGGTGCGGTGCATCAGCCGCGCGCCGACCCAGTCTTCCAGCTCCGCCAGATAACGTGAAACCACCGGCCGCGAAAGGTCCAGATGATCAGCCGCAGCCGACTGACTGCCCAGATCCACCACGGTGACAAACACCCGCATTGCTTGGAGACGATCCATGATTTGCCCGCTTTCAGAAACAAACTATGTTCAAGCATCGCATTTTTTGTACTGAGTCAGGCAACTAAGCTCTGTCCCATCGCCAAACACGGCATTCGGACACCGGAGCAACAGATGATCGGCTTCACCACACTCAAACGCGTTCTGCTCGCCACCGCATCCCTGGGTTTTGCCGCGCATGCAGCGGCAGCCAACCTGACCCTCGACGTCTACAACCCGGGGACAAAGGCGATTTTCCCGGTGACCTCGGTGCTGGTCAGCGGCGAGAAAGACGCAATCCTCGTCGATGCGCAATTCGGCAAGTCCCAGGCTGAACACGTCGTGGAAAAGATCCGCGCCAGCGGCAAACACCTGACCACTATCTACATCAGCCATGGTGACCCGGATTACTACTTCGGCCTTGATACCCTGACCCAGGCCTTTCCTGACGCCAAGGTGCTGGCTTCGCAACCGACCGTTGATCACATCAACAAAACCGTCGCCGGCAAACTGGCTTTCTGGGGGCCGAAAATGGGCGCCGACGTTCCGGCGAAAACCATCGTACCGGGCGTGCTCAAGGGCGACAGCCTGATGCTCGAAGGGCAGAAATTGCAGGTCATCGGCCTCGACGGCAAACAACCGGATCGCAGTTTTGTGTGGATCCCGTCGCTCAAAGCCGTGGTCGGTGGTGTGGTTGTCGCCGAAAACATCCACGTATGGATGGCCGATACCCAGACCGCGCAATCCCACGCCGACTGGCTGGAAACGTTGCACTCTATTGAAACCCTGAAACCGAACACCGTGGTGCCGGGTCACTACTTGGGTGACAGCAGCCGTTCGCTGGCCAGCGTGAAATTCACCGCCGACTACATTAAGGCTTTTGACGTGGAAACCGCCAAGGCCAAAGATTCCGCCGCACTGATCGCCGCGATGAAAAAGCGTTACCCAAAACTGGGCGAAGAAAGCTCGCTGGAGCTGAGCGCGAAAGTCGCCAAGGGCGAAATGCAGTGGTAAGCCGATTCTGAAAAACGCAGCACTCTCAAGCCAACTGGAGAATGTCATGAGCAAGATCGCAATCATTGGTGCCACCGGCCGCGCCGGTAGCCAACTGCTGGAAGAAGCCCTGCGTCGCGGCCATAGCGTTACTGCTATCGCCCGCGACACCTCGAAGATCGGCGCGCGTGCCGGTGTGGTCAGCAAGAATGTCGATGTGCTGGATTCGGCCGCGTTGCAGGACGCGGTGGCCGGTCACGATGTGGTGATCACCGCTGCGCACTTCGCTACCGTTCCTGCGAGCGCTATTGTTGGGCCAGTGAAGCACGCCGGTGTGCAGCGTTTGCTGGTGGTCGGCGGTGCCGGTTCGCTGTTGCTGCCGGACGATACGCGAGTGATCGACAGTGCGGGTTTCCCGGCGGAGTACAAAGCTGAAGCCAGTGCCGGTGCGGCGTTTCTTGAGGCGTTGCGTCTGGAGAAAGAACTGGACTGGACCTTTCTGTCGCCGTCGGCAGAGTTTGTCGAAGGGGAGCGCACGGGGAGTTTCCGTGTCGGCCAGGATCATTTGCTGGTGAGTGCCGAAGGGCGTAGCTGGATTACTTTTGCCGATTACGCGATTGCGTTGATCAACGAAGTGGAAACGCCGAAGCATTCGCGTCAGCGGTTTACTGTCGGGTATTGATATACAGCTTTACCCTCACCCCAGCCCTCTCCCGGAGGGAGAGGGAGCCGACCGAGGTGTCTGGCGTTGTACATCGACCTGAAAATTCCAGTCGATTATGGATTCAAAGCCAATCGTTCAGGTCGCTGAACCTCTTCAATATCCCCGGTCAGTCCCCTCTCCCTTGGGAGAGGGAGCCGACCGAGGTGTCTGGCGCTGTACATCGACCTGAAAAGTCCAGTCGATTATGGATTCAAAGCCAATCGTTCAGGTCGCTGAACCTCTTCAATATCCCCCGGTCAGTCCCCTCTCCCTCTGGGAGAGGGTTAGGGTGAGGGAAAAAAGCCTCACCGCAAATGCGCCTGCTCAACCAACCAGATCATCAATTCCTCAAGCTGCGGCGAAGCCTCAATCCCCGGCGGCAAAACTACGTAATACGCCAGCCCCGTCTTCACCTTCAACTCGAACGGCATCACCAGCCGCCCCGCGCGCAAGTCATCACCAATCAACGACCAATCGCCGATCGCCACCCCCGTTCCGTGCGACGCCATCGACATCGCCTGATCCAGCGTTTCGAAATGCTGGCCGCTGCCGATGTTGTTCAGCCGCAGCTCAGCCGCGTTCAGCCACACCGACCAATCCTGAATATCGTGAGTGGGGTGCAGCAACAGATGCTGTTGTAGATCCGCCGGCGTATACAGAGCCGGTGAGCCCTTGAGCAACAGCGGCGAACACACCGGCGTCAGTTGCTCGTCGAACAGGTGCAGCGCGCCCGGCGAGTTGTCTGGCGGCGGGCCGTAGATCACCGCGGCATCAAATTGCTCGCGCTGAAAGTCCACGCCGTGTTGCAGCGAGGCGGTGAGTTTTACCGGCACGTCCGGGCGTTCTTTCTGCCATTGCAGCAAGCGCGGCAGCAGCCAGCGCATCACGCAGCTCGGCGCTTTGAGTTGCAGGGTTTCGCGCTGCAGGCCGATTTGCTCGGTGGCTTCGCTGATCAGGCCGAAGACTTTTTCCACACGGGGTAGCCATTCACGTCCTTCGGCGGTCAGCGCCAGGCCACGGGCCAGGCGGATGAACAGCGGATAACCGAGATGCGCCTCCAGCCCGGCGATCTGCCGGCTCACCGCGCCCTGGGTGATGTGCAACTGCTCGGCGGCCCGGGTGAAGTTGCAGCACTGCGCGGTGATCAGAAACGTATGCAGGGCGGGGAGGGGAGGCAGGCGTTTCATGGGGATCCAAGGTATGACGTGAGGACATGGCTAGTATGACTTTTAATCGATTGTTGCCGCTACCTGCCGACCGTTCCAATGAAGCCATTCCACGGACCCTGTGGGAGCGAGCCTGCTCGCGAAAGCGGTTTCATATTCAACAAAGATGTTGGCTGATCCGACGCTTTCGCGAGCAGGCTCGCTCCCACATTGGTTCGGTGTCTTCAGCGAACAAGAAGGGCAATCGACATGGCGACGTGTGGCGAAGTACTGGTCAAGTTACTCGAGGATTATGGGGTCGAGCAGGTATTCAGCATTCCCGGCGTGCACACCGTGGAGTTGTATCGCGGGCTGGCCCGTTCGAGCATCAACCACGTCACCCCACGGCATGAGCAGGGCGCCGGTTTCATGGCTGACGGCTACGCGCGCACCAGTGGCAAACCGGGCGTGTGCTTCATCATTACCGGGCCGGGCATGACCAACATCACCACGGCGATGGGCCAGGCTTACGCCGACTCGATCCCGATGCTGGTGATCTCCAGCGTGCAATCGCGCAGTCAGTTGGGCGGTGGGCGCGGCAAGCTGCATGAATTGCCGAATCAGAGCGCACTGGTCGCAGGTGTTGCGGCGTTCTCGCATACCTTGATGTCCGCCGCTGAATTGCCGGTAGTGCTGGCACGTGCTTTTGCCTTGTTTCAGGCCGGTCGCCCACGTCCGGTACACATCGAAATTCCGTTGGACGTGCTGGTCGAAAACGCCGATGAATTGCTCGCCAGCGTACCGGTCAATATCGACCGCGCCGGCGCTGCGCCAGCGGCCGTCAAACGCATGAGCGAGCTGCTGGCTGAAGCCAGACGTCCGCTGATTCTGGCTGGCGGCGGTGCCATCGACGCAGCGCCAGAGCTGACCAGACTTGCCGAGTTGCTCGACGCTCCGGTGGCGCTGACGATCAATGCCAAAGGCATGCTGCCGGGCAACCATCCGCTGCTGATCGGCTCGACCCAGACGCTGGTTGCCACCCGCGCGCTGGTCGCCGATGCCGATGTAGTACTGGCGATCGGCACCGAACTGGCCGAAACCGATTACGACGTGACCTTCGCCGGTGGTTTCGAGATTCCCGGCAAACTGTTGCGCATCGATATCGACGCCGATCAGACCGTGCGCAACTACCCGCCGCACCTGGCACTGGTGGCCGATGCGCGCAACGCCGCGCAGGCCTTGCTGGATGCGCTGTCGCCGGAAAAACTCGGCGAGCGCAGCAGCGATTGGGGCCAGGCCCGCGCCGGCAAACTGCGCGCTGAACTGGCGGCAAGCTGGGATGCACCGACCCTCGCGCAAACCCGTTTCCTCGACACCGTACTTGATGAGCTGCCCAACGCCGTGTTCGTCGGCGACTCGACGCAACCGGTGTACACCGGCAACCTGACGTTCAACCCGGATCACCCGCGCCGCTGGTTCAATGCCTCGACCGGCTACGGCACGCTCGGCTACGCCTTGCCGGCAGCGATTGGCGCCTGGCTCGGCGGTCAAACCGACCAAGGTGCGCGGCCACCGGTGGTGTGCCTGATCGGCGACGGCGGCCTGCAATTCACCCTGCCGGAACTGGCCAGCGCCGTCGAAGCGCGGGTGCCGGTGATCGTCCTGCTGTGGAATAACCAGGGCTACGAAGAGATCAAGAAGTACATGGTCAACCGCGCCATCGAGCCGGTCGGCGTCGACATCTACACCCCGGATTTTGTCGCTGTAGCCAAGGGCCTCGGCTGCGCGGCTGAAGCTATCAGCAGCATCGAACAACTGCGCAGCGCGTTGCGTAGTGCAAGCGATCGTCAGGGCCCGACCCTGATTGAAATCGACCAGACCCAGTGGATGCAGGCGGTGGCGCAATGATCAGTTTCCCGACCACACTCGACGGCCTCTACATCAACGGCCAATGGTCGGCCGGCCGCGAACACCTGCGGGTGATCAACCCGGCCACCGAAGCGCTGCTGACCACGGTCAATGGCGGTGACGAACACGCGGTCGATCAAGCCGTTGCGGCCGCTAGCGAAGCCTTCAAGAGCTGGTCGCAAACCAGCGGTGCCGAGCGCGGCGCAATCCTGCGCAACATCGCCAATGGCGTGCGTAACGGACGCGATCATTTGATGAGTCTGCAATCGAGCAACAACGGCAAACCGCAGTTCGAAGCGGCCATCGACGTCGACGATGTGATCGCCACGTTCGAGTATTACGCCGAACTCGCCGAAGGCCTCGACGCCCAACAGGACAGCAACGTGCCGCTGCCCAGCGATGATTTCAGCGCACGTCTGCGCCGCGAACCGTGCGGAGTGGTCGGGCTGATCGTGCCGTGGAATTTCCCCATGGTCACCACGGCGTGGAAGCTTGCACCGGCGTTGGCGGCGGGTTGCTGCGTGGTGCTCAAGCCGTCGGAAGTGACACCGCTGCCGGAGCTGGAGCTGGCGGCGATCATCGCGGAATCGGGTCTGCCAAACGGCGTGTTCAATCTTGTCTGCGGCACAGGACTGGCGGTCGGTGCGCCATTGTCGGCGGATCCGCGCATCGCCAAAATCTCCTTTACCGGCAGCAACGCAGTCGGCGTGCAAGTGATGCAGCGTGCGGCGGAAACGGTGAAGGGCGTCAGCCTGGAATTGGGCGGTAAATCTTCGCTGCTGGTGTTGGCGGATGCAGATCTCGATCTGGCGGTTGAGCTGGCCTGTGGCGGCGCATTTTTCAACGCCGGGCAGATGTGTTCGGCGACCAGCCGTGTGCTGGTGGCTGATAAGCTGGAAGAGGAATTCCTCCGCCGTTTGCACAAGCGTGCACAAGCGATTCGGGTTGCCGATCCGTTTGACCCGGACGTGGAAATGGGCGCGCTGGTCAATCAGGCGCAGTACCAGCGAGTGCTTGGGCACATCGACCGTGGGCTCAGCGCGGGTGCGCGATTGATCTGCGGCGGCAATCGCCCGACGGATCTGCCGCGCGGCTATTTCTTGCAGCCGACCGTGTTTACCGACGTGCCGCTGGACAGCGCGCTGTGGTGTGAAGAAATTTTCGGGCCGGTGTTGTGTGTGCGCAGTTTCGCCACTGAAGCACAGGCGATTGCCTTGGCCAATGACACGCCGTTTGGTTTGGTAGCCAGTGTGGTGACGAGCGATGCTGCTGCGGCGGACCGCGTGGCCAATGCCTTGCAGGCGGGGATGGTATGGATCAATGCACCGCAAGTGATTTTCCCGCAGGCGGCGTGGGGCGGGTACAAGCAGAGCAGTATTGGCCGCGAGCTGGGGCCTTGGGGGTTGGCGGCGTTTCAGGAGATCAAGCATGTGATCCGGGCGGTGTAAAAGCCGACCCTCACCCCAGCCCTCTCCCAGAGGGAGAGGGAGCCGACCGAAGTGTCTGGCGCTGTCCATCGACCTGAAAAATCCGGTCGATTATGGATTGGTCAAAGCACTTGGAAAGCCGACCCTCACCCCAGCCCTCTCCCGGAGGGAGAGGGAGCCGACCGAGGTGTCTGGCGCTGTCCATCGACCTGAAAAATCCAGTCGATTATGGATTGGTCAAAGCACTTGGAAAGCCGACCTTCACCCCAGCCCTCTCCCGGAGGTAGAGGGAGCCGACCGAGGTGTCTGGCGCTGTCCATCGACCTGAAAAATCCAGTCGATTATGGATTCGTCAAAGCACTTGGAAAGCCGACCCTCACCCCAGCCCTCTTCCGGAGGTAGAGGGAGCCGACCGAGGTGTCTGGCGCTGTACATCGACCTGAAAAATCCGGTCGATTATGGATTGGTCAAAGCACTTGGAAAGCCGACCCTCACCCCAGCCCTCTCCCGGAGGTAGAGGGAGCCGACCGAGGTGTCTGGCGCTGTCCATCGATCTGAAAAATCGAGTTGATTATGGATTCAAAGCCAATCGTTCAAGTCGGTGAATCTCTTCAATATCCCCCAATCAGTCCCCTCTCCCTCTGGGAGAGGGTTAGGGTGAGGGGCTTCTAGCGGTCACACCGAAAGCCGCAACCGCGCCAAATCCCGCAACGGCGGCGCACCAAACAAACGGCTGTACTCACGGCTGAACTGCGACGGACTCTCATACCCCACCCGATACCCCGCCGCCGACGCTTCCAGCCCCTCCGCCAACATCAACCGCCGCGCTTCCTGCAAGCGCAACTGCTTCTGATATTGCAACGGACTCATCGCCGTCATCGCCTTAAACCGGTGATGCAAGGTCGACACACTCAGATTCACTTCCTTGGCCAGATCATCAATGCGCAATGGCTGTTCAAAGTTGCCGTTCAACCATTTGATCGCCTGGCTGATGCGATGACTCTGACTGTTGGCAATCGCGATTTCATACAAGCGATGCCCCTGCGGACTGCGCAGCAGGCGATAAAGAATCTCCCGGCGAATCAGCGGCGCGAGCATGGCGATGTCTTTCGGCGCATCGAGCAGACGCGCCAGACGCAACACCGCATCGAGCATCGAACTGTCGATCTTCTCGACATACAAACCACGCCCGGTTGGCCGGGTTGGTACACCCATGGGACCTGCGTCGGCGATCAGTGCGGTGATTTCGGTCGGGTCGATGTCCAGGCGCACGGCGAGGATCGGATCCTCCGGCGATACGTTGACCACGCGCCCGCTCAGCGGCATCGAAACCGACACCACCAGATAATTCAGCGGATCGTAATTGAAGTACTCGTCGGCCAGCCGCACCTCTTTGCGTCCCTGCGCCATGATGCACAGCGCCGGTTGCGCGAGCACCGGGGCGAAGTCGTGGGACTGGGTGTGGCGCGACATGAACAGCGAGCCGATGGCGGTCTCGTAGCTGCCATCGTCGGTGGTGTTGCGGCGAATGATCGCCGCCAGTTCCGCGCGCTGTTTTTCCATGTCAGCGCTGGGTTCGGCTTGAAAACGATTGAATGACGTCATGCACGGCATCCTCGGCAGGGGAGGTGGAATGGAGCAGAGCATATGTTTGTGCAAGCGTCAGCGGTAGACACATCCTGCGAAATGCTTGCCTGATTCTGCTTGGGCTTATGGGCATGCCCAGCCATAGCAGGACGCAGAGTGGCAAACTTGCTTGATACGCCGTATGACAACCGTGTGACGCCGTTTTACAGGTTGTTACAGGTTCTGCGTGCAGTCTCGCAGGATTGTGCAACGCGGCGGCAGGAATCGACTAACGGCGGCGGGCGTCAGGCCCTTAACCTTTGATCCTGTCGCAGCCCGTCCCCCGGCTGCCACGCGACTCCCTGGGAGGGTTGAACATGTCCAAGCAGATTCCCGTCAGTCATATGGCCTTCGTTCGAGCGCGCGCCGGGCGTTCGGCGGAACTCGGTGTGCGCCTCAGTGCGTTGATCGATCCGTCCCGCGCCGCCCCCGGTTGCCTGAGCTTTGCCTTGCAGCATTCGCAGTGTGATCCCGAGTTGTGGCTGGTCTCCGGGTTCTGGAGCAGCCAGCAAATGATGACCAACTATTTCAACAGCCCGTCGATGGAAATCTTCGCCGAGCTGGTGCAGGAACTGGTGGTCAACAGCCTCGACTTCCACACCTTCAAGGACGTGTCGGCGGCACAAGCCCTCGGCCAATGCCCGGCGCCGGTACACAAACTCGTCGGTTGAGGGTTTAATGTCCGGCTTAATTTGTCTGAGCCGGGATGTGTGACATGGCACGTAAAGAGTTCGAACACTTCGAAGCAGTTTCCGCAGTCGTCCCCGTCGAGTTGGGCGGCAACAAGGGCTATCACGCGGCAATCGCGGTCAAGGCCCTAGTCGATGGCGGCGCACCACGCTTTCACAAACTGCTGAATGACCAGATCTTCCCCGGCGCCATTGCCGCCGATGAAGCGGCGATCAATGAGCTGGATAACCTCAAGGGCGTCACTGACGACGCCGAATTGATCTGGTAACGCGTTACTTGTTGGCACCCGGACGCCACATCTTGAACAGGGCCTCAGGCCCCAGCTGGAAATAATCCGCCGGCCCGCCGCCGCGCAGAATCGGTTCTGCCGCGGCGGTGTCGT
This sequence comes from Pseudomonas sp. SCA2728.1_7, assembly GCF_018138145.1. NCBI lineage: Bacteria > Pseudomonadati > Pseudomonadota > Gammaproteobacteria > Pseudomonadales > Pseudomonadaceae > Pseudomonas > Pseudomonas sp. SCA2728.1_7. The sequence continues at coordinate 5,554,034 of NZ_CP073104.1, forward strand.
AGATGCCGTCCTTCAACAGCCACTTGGCAATGTGAACGGCGACCACTTCGCCGAGGACCAGCCAGCTCGGCACCGTCTCGCCATCGGCACGCTGCAACTGAATGATCTGCGTGACCTTGCATTCGAAGGACACCGGACTTTCGGCGACCCGTGGCACCGAAATCACTTTTGACGCGACCGTCGTCAATCCCGCCAATTCGAATTCATTGACCTCAGGCGCGACCATCGCGCAGCTCTGGTTCATCTGTTCGGCCAGCGGGCGGGTGGCGAGGTTCCAGACGAATTCGCCGGTCTGCTCGATATTGTTCAGGCTGTCTTTGCGCCCGACACTGGAAAAACCAATGATCGGCGGAATGTAGTTGAAGGCGTTGAAGAAACTGTACGGCGCCAGGTTCAAGCGGCCGTCGGCATCCTGCGAAGAAATCCAACCGATCGGGCGCGGACCGACGATGGCGTTGAACGGATCGTGGGGCAGACCGTGGCCGTTGGCGGGTTCGTAGAAGTGGATGTCATCGGGCATGGTGGGTGAATTCCTGAGGCTGAGTTTCGGATGCAGCCATAGTGCAAGGACGCCCCGCATATTTCCAGCCAGACGCAAAACCCCGTGTAGGAGTGAGCCTGCTCGCGATAGCGGTGTGTCAGTTGATAGATGTTTGACTGACCCACCGCTATCGCGAGCAGGCTCACTCCTACAAGGGATTTGTGTGGAGTTCAGAGATTGTCATGCCCCAGAAAAGACTAAGCCCGGCCAAGGCCGGGCTGTGGGACGACTGCTGATACTTAGCTGATGGCAGCGGCAGTACCGGTTTTGTCGAAGCCGTCAGCAGCGACCGTTTTACCCAGGTTGGTCTTGTCGAAACCATCGGCAGCCACAGCTTTACCAATGTTGGTTTTATCAAAACCGTCAGCAGCATAGGTGCCCGAGTGGCTGGTTTCGATCGCGGCGCTGGCGCCGTTGATGAAATCGGCGGATTTGGTTTTGTCCGAGCCGTCGGCAGCGAAGGTGTTGGCGGCCAGTACGGAGAGGGTGAGGGCGAGGATCAGTTTGGTTTTCATGTCGGTTACTCCAGATTCGTTGGCGGGTGTGTCTTGCTTGGGTTTAATGCTACGCCAACTAAATTGATTAAAAAGCGCAAATTAATGCTAAAAACAATCGATTAACTAGATATTAAGGGCGGCGCAGAATTTTCGCTTTCGTCGTCGGTGCGAGCGTCGCGCAGGTCATCGATCAGGTGATTGCACAATGAACGGGCAGCATTAATTAGCGATTAATCGCTGTTTTTGCGCGTGTGACAGTTTTTTCATACTTTGCCGACCGCATTTTCACTGCCGCAACGCCAGTCTGCCCACGGCCAGAAAACCAAGAACCGGCCGTCACACACTGGAGCGTTGCTTGCGATGAATAAACTTCCTCAAATCACCCTGGCCTTCTGGGTCATGAAAATCTGCGCGACGACCCTGGGGGAAACCGCGGGCGATTTGCTGTCGATGACCCTTAACGTCGGTTACGCCATGAGCTCGCTGATTCTGATCAGCGTGTTTGTCCTGACGCTGATCACGCAGTTGATGGCCAAGACGTACAAACCATTGCTGTACTGGCTGGTGATCCTGTCGACCAGTACCGCCGGCACGACCATGTCGGACTTCATGGATCGCACCCTCGGACTGGGTTACGCCACCGGCTCGATGATCCTTATCGCGATCCTGCTGGCGATCTTTGCCGCGTGGCGTCTGAGCGGTGACTCGCTCAACGTCAGCAAGGTGCAGACCTTCCGCGGCGAGATGTTCTACTGGATGGCGATTCTGTTTTCCAACACCCTCGGCACCGCGCTGGGCGACTACCTTGCCGACGATTCAGGGCTGGGTTTTGCCGGTGGCGCGCTGCTGATCGGCTCGACCATCGCGGCGGTCGTGCTGCTGAAGTACTTCACGAAGATTTCCACGGTGGTGTTGTTCTGGGTGGCGTTCGTGCTGACCCGGCCGTTTGGCGCGACGTTGGGCGACTTGATGACCAAGCCCCATGAGAAGGGTGGGCTGGACTTCGGCACCATCGGTTCTTCTGCGGTGCTGGCGGGGATTCTGCTGGTGATGATTGTCGGGGCTTCGTATGCGCAGAAGCGGTATGGCAGACAGGGGGCGGCTGCCGAAATGTCCTGATTGATCCGAAGTCGAGTTGAGGCATTCGCGAGCAGGCTCGCTCCCACAGGGGATTTATGTCGATCACAGAACCAATGTGGGAGCGAGCCTGCTCGCGAAGAGTCCATCACAGCCACCATTGCAGTGGCTGTGAAATCCCGATCAGTCGGTGACGATACGAGAATGCTTCTGGGTGTCCTTCATGGTGATGTACACCAGCAATGACACCGCGATGCACGCCGTCACATACCAGTAGTAGCCGGTTTCCATGCCGATGCTCTTGAACCACAGCGCGATGTATTCAGCGGTGCCACCGAAGATCGACACGGTCAGTGCGTACGGCAGCCCAACGCCCAGCGCGCGGATTTCAGTCGGGAACAACTCGGCTTTCACCACCGCGTTGATCGAGGTGTAGCCGCTGACGATGATCAGCGCCGCCATGATCAGGAAGAACGCACCCCACCAGGTCTGAATGGTGTGCAGGGTCATCAGGATCGGCACGGTGAAGATCGTCCCCAGCACGCCGAAGGCGATCAGGATCGGACGACGGCCGATCTTGTCCGACAGGCCGCCGATGATCGGCTGCAGGCACATGAACAGGAACAGTGTGGCGGCAGAAATGGTGGTCGAGTCGGAGATGCTCATGCCGACGGTGTTCACCAGGTATTTCTGCATGTAGGTGGTGTAGGTGTAGAACGCCAGGGTGCCGCCCATGGTCAGGCCGACCACGGTCAACAGCTCTTTGGGGTGGCGCATCAAGGTGCGCATGGCGCTTTCCTTGGACTTTTCTTTCTTGGTGAACGACTCGGTTTCTTCCATGCCGCGACGCAGGTACAGCGCCACGACTGCACACAGCGCGCCGATGGCGAACGGAATACGCCAGCCCCACGCGTACAGCTGTTCAGTGGTCAGCACGTTCTGCAGCACGATCAGCACGCCCAGCGCGATGAGCTGGCCGGAGATCAGGGTCACGTACTGGAAGCTGGAGAAGAAGCCGCGACGTTCCTTGGTCGCCATCTCCGACAGATAGGTCGCCGAGGTGCCGTATTCGCCACCGACCGACAGGCCTTGCAGCAGTCGCGCGAACACCAGCAGGATCGGCGCGCCGATGCCGATGGTTTCGTAGTTCGGGCTGAGGGCGATCAGCAGCGAGCCGAAGCACATCAGGTAGACCGAGGCCATCAGGGCTTTTTTACGGCCGACCTTGTCGGCATACATGCCCATCAGCCAGCCACCGATCGGACGCATCAGAAAGCCCACGGCGAAAATCGCGGCGGTGTTCATCAGTTGGGCGGTGGTGGAACCGGCAGGGAAGAAGGTTTTCGCGAAGTACAGGGAGAAGGCGGCATACACATACCAGTCGTACCATTCGACCATGTTGCCGACGGAACCGCTGAAGATCGATTTGATCCGGCTGGCGGTGGTTCTTTCTTTGGCGGGCACGGCAGCCGACCCAAGTGGCAGGGCGTTGGAGTTATCCATTGAAGGATCCTTCGTTTAATTGTTTTTGTGGAGCGCGTTGGAACGCAGCCTGCGAGGGCTATAGCAGGAGGTGTGCCAACGGGGGGAGCGCCGGTTTAGAGGGGGTGGCGGGATTGGGTGAGCGGGATATCGCCGAAGAATCTGGGTTGATGAGCGGATTTCCGCTTATTGGGGCGAAGATCAAAAGCCCCTCACCCTAACCCTCTCCCGGGGGGAGAGGGGACTGACTGCAGGTGTTTATTCAAGATTCACCGACCTGCAATTTCGGCGTCGAACTCAGGTTTGAAAAGCATGAAGATCGGCTCCCTTCCCCCTCGCCCCCCTGGGGGAGAGGGCTGGGGTGAGGGGGAAAAGATCTCAGCTACACAGAAAATCCCAAGCCCGACTTACTCGCTCAAAAACATCTCCCGACTCAACCCATGCCGCTGCAGCTTTTCATTGAACGTGCGGCGCGGCAGTTGCAGTTCTTCGAGCACCGCTTTCACATCGCCCTTGTGCCGGGTCAGCGCTGCACGCAAACACTGCGCCTCAAACGCCTCCTGTTGCGCCGCCAGCGATTGCCCCGGATCGATCCCCGGCGCAGGCTCATCCAGCCCCAACACCTGGCGTTCGGCAACGTTGGCCAGTTCGCGCACGTTGCCCGGCCAGTCGTGGCTGAGCAGATGACTCAATTGCGCACCACTCAAAGGTGGAAAGGTGCGCCCCAGGCGTTCAGCGGCATTGTGGGCAAAGGTTTCGAATAGCAACGGAATGTCTTCGCGACGATCGCGCAACGGCGGCAAACGCAGCTCGGCGACGTTGAGGCGATAGGCCAGATCCTCGCGAAAACGTCCGGCCCGAGCCTCGTCGAGCAGATCCGGTTTGGTCGCCGCGACAATCCGCAGGTCGACGCGAATGCTCTGGTTCGAACCCAACCGTTCAAGCTTCTGCTCCTGCAACACCCGCAGCAGTTTGACCTGTTGGGCCAGTGGCATGCTTTCGATTTCATCGAGAAACAAAGTGCCGCCGTCTGCGTATTCCAGTTTGCCGATGCGCTTGCCCGAGGCGCCGGTAAACGCGCCGCTCTCGTGACCGAACAACTCGGCCTCGAACAGCTGCTCAGGGATCGCCGCACAGTTCAGCGCCACGAACGGCTTGGCCGCGCGCGGGCCGAAATCATGCAGGCAACGCGCGACCAGTTCCTTGCCGCTGCCAGTCTCGCCACGGATCAATACGTTGACCGGCAACGCCGCCAGATCCAGCACTTGCCGACGCAACGTCTGCAAACCACGGGACACGCCAAGCAACGTCGCATCGAGTTTCGCGCGGTTGTCAGCCTGTTCGTGCAGGGCACGGTTTTCCAGAATCAGCCGGCGTTTGTCCAGCGCCCGGCGCAAGCTGCCGAGCAGGGTTTCCGGGCTGAACGGTTTTTCCAGAAAGTCGTAGGCACCGTCGCGCATCGCCTCGACGGCCATCGGTACATCGCCATGGCCGGTGAGCAGAATCACCGGCAGATCAGCGTCGCGTTTCTGCACCTCGGCCAATAACGCCAGGCCGCCCATGCCGGGCATGCGCACGTCACTGAGGATCACCCCGGCAAAGTGCGCGGGCAGGGCGGCGAGGCAATCTTCGGCGCGGCTGAACAACTGCACCGCGAACCCCGACAGGCTCAGCCACTGCTCGACGGCGCTGCGAATGCTGCTTTCGTCATCGACCACCATTACCGAATTGAGCATCAGATGTGTGCCTCCAGATCGATCGGCAAAGTCAGGCTGAACACCGCGCCGCTGTCGCCATTTTCGGCACTCAGACGGCCGCCGGATTCATGCACGATAGCGAAGGATACCGCCAACCCCAGGCCCAGACCGTCGCCCACCGGTTTGGTGGTGAAGAACGGATCAAAGACCTGGCCCAAATGGTCTTCGGCGATGCCGCCGCCATTGTCACTGACGCTCAGCCGCCACAGTTGTTCATCGGCTTCCAGACGGATTTCCAGACGCTTGCAGGCTTTGCCCTGCATCGCATCGAGGGCGTTGCGCAGCAGGTTGATCAGTACCTGTTCGAGACGAATCGCATCGCCGCGCACCCACGCCGGACGTGTCAGGTGCAGCACCAGACTGACCTGTTCATCGCGCAGCCGTGCATCGAGCAACTGCAACGACTGATCGACCACCGTCGCCAGATCCAGTCGTTCGCGCAAGCCGCTGGGACTTTTGCGCGCGAAGGTCTTGAGGTGGCCGGTGAGGGCGGCCATGCGCGTGAGCATGTCGTCCACCGGTTTCAAGGCTTTATAGGCATCGTCGACACGGCCATGGTCGAGCAGCAGGCGCAGAGTCGCCAGTTGCATGCGCTGAGCGGTCAGCGGCTGATTGATTTCGTGGGCCAGCGCGGCGGACATCTGGCCGAGCGCGGCGAGTTTGGCCGATTGCACCAGGCCGTCCTGCGCGGTACGCAAGTCGCGGGTGCGTTCTTCCACCAACTGTTCCAGTTCCTCACGGTTGCGCTGGCGGATTCTCGACAGGCGCCAGCGCTGGTTGAGAAACAGCAACAGAAACACCAGCGCCAGCCACACCCCGGCGGCGGCGAGGCCGGCGTTGCGCAGGTCTTCGAAGGCCACTTGCGGATGGCGCAGCAGGTGCAGGGTCCAGCCTTCGGCGCTCAGTGGCAGCGATTCCCATAGATAATCCGCTGTGCCCTCAGGGCCTTCGACGCGGCGCAGATCACTGTTGTCATCGAAGCTGCGCAGCGACAAATGGGTCAAAGGCTGCAGCGACTGTTTGTCGTACTGGCGCGTGGCTTTGATCTCGGCCATGTCGCTGGCGCTCAACGCACGCAGCGCGCGGTAACGCCAGCCGGGCTGGTTGGCGATGAAGATGATCCCGCGCGCATCGCTGACCAGCAGCGTGTCATTGCCCTGACTCCATTCGCGTTCCAGCTCGGGGAATTCCAGCTTGACCACCATTGCGCCAAGGAACTCGTCGTTATCGCCGAGCACCGCGCTGGAGAGGAAGTAGCCGGGAATCCCGCTGGTCACGCCCACCGCGTAAAAACGCCCGGTGCCTTGGGTGCGGGTCTGGCTGAAATAGGGACGAAAGCCGTAATTGTGGCCGACGTAACTGCTCGGCAGACGCCAGTTGCTCGCCGCCACGGCAAGCCCGGTGTGATCGAGCAGTTCAAGGGTCGAGGATTGCGCCGCGCCGTTGATCTTTTCCAGTTTCAGGTTCAGCGCTGACTGCTCTTCGGCATCGACCGTCCCGGCCAGCGCCGAGCGCAATTGCGGGTCCAGCGCCAGCACGGCGGGCAGGGCGCGGTAGCGGTCGATCAGGGTGTGCAGGGAATTGGCGTACAACGCCAGTTGCTGGTTGGCGCGGGCGGCGTCTTCCTCCAGCGCCTGACGTTCGGCGTGGCGGATCGCAAGTGTGGCGGCAAGCGCCGCGCCGGTGATGATCAGCAGGGTATACAACGACAGACGCAAGGTACGGGAAGTCGGCAGCATGCTGGGCTAACGGATGGCAGTCGGGCGGGCACGATAGCATGTCGGCAGGCGGGAACATTGTCCCCGCTCAGAAAGCCGCCCATTTACGCGGCGGCGTGGTGAGCAGTTCTATGCTTTTGCACCGTTAACGCCAGACCGTGGAGCATGTCGGTGATTCGGGCTGTTTCCTGGTCTAGATCGTTGAGGTCGACGCCGTTCATGCTGGTTCTGCCAAGTGCGTGAGCATACTCATGGACCGAGTCGTTACTCGCCTCGATAGCCTGTGCAAGTCCGAGAATTTTCCCCTCGAACTCAAACATTTTTTCGCTGGATTTTCCAGAGATGGCCTTGGCCGCTTCATTGACAATTTCCGGCAAACTCCATAACGCCGCGGCTCCGCTAGCGATGGCGCCGGCCGCTGCGGGAGGTAGTGAATTGAGAGTTCCCTTCACACCCGTCGCCGTTAGTTGAGCGCCTGCCTCCTTCACCAACTTGAGTCCGGATTTTTTGTCGCGAGGAATCATGCCCTGGAGTTTGGCGTTTAAATACTCAAGCGGCTGCATTTGTTTGTGTTGGGCTTTCTCGATAATAGTGTCCGCTGACACTTTGGAGGTTTTCAAATTGACCGACGCGCTCAGTCCGCTTCTTTCAGCCGCGTAGTCGATGAGCGCGCTGACCCCGATTTTTGCGGCGTAGCCCATCCCTGCGCCTATCACGTTGCCGACACCGGGTGCCGCGGCGCCTAGAGCCTGAGCACCGACACCGATCGTTAGACCGACGCCATAACTGAGGGCTTTGCTTGCGACCAATACCAGCGTTCTGCGTGTTGTCGCCAAGGCAATGTCGCTGCCTGAACCCATTCTGTCGAGTTGCTTGGCGGCATCGCTGGCGCGGCGCTGGGTAATCCCCAGAATTTCAATGTGCTGCATCATCTGATCATTCATTTGGCGGGCCATACGCTTTTCTGCAAGGCGTTGCGCATTTTTGGCAAAGCTCTTGTTTTGCGAAGCAATGATGCGATCCACTCCGGCATTCATATCGTCCAAAGTAGGCCACTTGGATTCACCGTTGACGTCGACATGGCCAATCGGATCGTTGCCGACGAAGGCGTAAAGATTCAGCCCATCCACGTCGCCTGCCGGGTCCGCGCTGACCCAGCGTTGCAGCCATGGTGCGTAATACCGTGCGCCGTAGTAATACAAACCGCTGACGTCCATTTCCTTGCCCGAATAGCGGATGAATCTGTAGCTGACTTCAGTCCCCGAGGGCGCGCTCATCCACGCCGTGGCGCCGAAGGGGTAATAACCTTCCTCGCTGACCCTTCGCGCCTGCTGATCCAGTTCGATCACGCAGGAGCCGAGGTGATCCTGGAGGCTGTAGCGCAGTTGATCGTTGTCGATGTCATCGGGTTTTTTCGCCAGCCAGTGCAGGCAGCGCGCATTTCCGAGGCTGATGATGTGCAGTTCTTCGCCGTTGTCGCGGGTGCGGATTTCCAGCCCCGGAAGGTAGCGCACCTGCTGGAAATGTTCGGTGGTGGCAGTGAAGGTTTCGTAGCGTTTGAACACACGCATGCCCCGACTGTACCCGTAACCCTCGGCATCATTGCGCCCGTTTGTGCGGGGTAGCAGGGTCACCTTCAACAGTTGGTCGCGGGCATTCCAACTCATGGATTGGCCTGGCTGTAGCGCCTGCTGGTTTCCGTGTGTATCGAACAACTTGTCGAAATCCGGCTCCGCATCGCCTTGTTTCCAGCGCACACCACGATTGCTCTGTGGGTCGATGCGCATCTGCTGGGTGAAGTTATTGCCGGCTCGCACGTGACAAAGTTTTGTCAGGTTGCCGCTTCTGTCGTATTGGTAAGTCTGGGTGTAATTGAGGCGATTGTTCGGGTCGCCCGGTTGCGGCAGGCCAGGTATGTCGGGCGGTGGGGCGTCGTCGTAACCGGTGGCGCTGGTCAGCCGATAGAGCGAGTCGTAGGTGAAATCGCGGTGGCCATCGATCAGTTGGTTGGCGAAGTGGCGCGGCTGAAAAGCGTGGTCCTTGATGCGGGTGATATTGCCGACGCGGTCGTAGAAATATTCGAGGTTTTGCAGGACTGTGTAAGCGTCCTTGTGGCTCGACTGGGTGTGCAAACGACCGTCCGCCGGGTCATATGTCCACTGACTGAGGACGCGATTGCCGGCCAGTTGTTCGATGATCTGGTCGTTGGCGTTGTACTGCGCGTCCTGCAACACCTCTTGCCAGTCAGGCGTGCCGCTGATCAGCAGTTCAGTTTTTTTGAGGTGCCCGGCCAGGCCGTAGCGCGAGCGTCGTTGATGGCCGCCGGCGTCGGTCTGCTCCAGCAGCGCACCGAGCGGGCTGAACACCTGTGCGCTGGTGAACGCTTCACCGTCCTGGAAGGTGCGGGTTTCGCACAGCGGCGGGCCGGTCAGGGAAAAACTGTCCGTCAACAGCGAACCGGCACGGTCTTTTTGCTCCAGCAACTGCCCGCGTTGGTTGAACTGCGCCTTCGCCGAGGCGCCGGCGTAAATGAAAACATCCACATCGGGTTCACCATTTTCCTCGACCGCTACCACCCGCAGTTGCTGATCGAAGTTCATGTGCCAATGGCTACCGCGCTGGTCCCAGCGCTGCAAAGGCTCACCGGCCAGTCCCGGGAGGGTCAAGCGCCAGCCGGCGTCAACGCTGTCGATTTTCAACGGCTGGCCATTTAGTGAAGAGACGGTGGCGAGGTTGGGGCGAGCCTTTGCGCCAAAAAGACGCGCATCCCATTTTTCAATCTCCGCGCCTATCACGTTGTAGTACTGGCGAGTAATGAGCGGTTCAATAGCAGCGTCGGCAGCTTTGCGCAGGTAGGCTATTTGTCTGAAAGCCAAGCCTCTGCCATCCCAGGCCACGACCTCTGGCGTACGATTCAAAGCGCGAGTGATCATCATCCTTTCGCCGCGCTTTTCTGTTGCAGGTGTGCCGACACTCTTGGCAGTAACTCGAGCGCACGATTCATCTTGCCCAGCACGACGGTTTCCGCCTGCGCAAGGCGATAGCGGGTGCCCTGCGCCGTTGCAATGTGTTCCCGGCCGAGACCTTCCAGCTCTTCCAGAGCCAAGTCAGACAGTGCCATGCGGGAAGTGAGGTAAGCGGCAGCCGATTCGATCCCTTGCTCTACCAGATCCAGATCATGCTGCCCCAGCGAATCATTGAATGCCTCGGTCACTTCGGCACTCAAGCGGAAGAACGCCAGAAATTTTTCCAGATGAGTGCCACCCGTCAGTACATCAGCCGCTCCGATACCCCCTACGATTAATGATTCCTTGTTTCCGTCTGTAGTGCGCGGGTCATATTTTGAGACGAAAGACTTGATTTTCGCTTTCCAGCCTTTGGATTTGGCTTCTTCAGTCAGGTTGCCGATGTCGTAATCTGCGCTATCGGGCAAAAGTTTGTAACCAAAGGCATTGTCTTCGCCGAGTTTGTCAATCTCGGCGCCTGTCACGTCAGCGGCGATTGCCGCGGTGGCTACTCCGATAGCTAACCCCGTGACCGGGTTGATGGTGGCCAACGTTCCGACGACGGTAGCTGCGGTAAACACCGTACCCGCTGTGATGGCAGAGGCTAGAACGTTGAGCAACGTCAGGACAGCCCGCTTTCCGCTGGAGCGGTAGATATCCTTGGTAGAGTTCAAGTGGCTGAGTTGATAGATCGATGTGTCCAGTCTTCGCGTGGCAGTAGCCAGCAAATCTTCATAGTCACTCACGATTGTCAATAATTCGGAAGATGTTCGCTGTTGCCCTTGAGCATCGAAATAACTGAGTGGATTGTTCCCGACAAACCCATACAGATTCAGCCCATCCACGGCCCCCGCCGGGTCCGCACTGACCCAGCGCTGCAACCACGGCGCGTAATACCGTGCACCGTAGTAATACAACCCGCTGACATCCATTTCCTTGCCTGAATAACGGATGAATTTGTAGCGCACTTCCACTTCGTGTCGTGCCGCCAGCCACGCGGTTCCGCCGAAGGGGTAATAACCTTCCTTGCTGGTTATGTCGGCCTGTTGATCGAGCTCCATCACGCAGGAGCCGAGGTGGTCTTTCTGGCTGTAGCGCATTTGATTGTTTTCGATGCTGCCGGGACGCCCGGTGATCCAGTGCAGGCACCGCGCATTGCCGAGGCTGATGACGTGCAGTTCTTCGCCGTCGTCCTTGGTGCGGATTTCCAGGCCGGGCAGGTAACGTACCTGATGAAAGTGGCGGGTGGTGCCGGTAAACCATTCATGGCATTTGAAGACTCGCTGGCCCTGGCTGTAACGGTAATGCTCGGCGTCACTGTTGCTGTTTTTCCGGATGACCAGAGGCACGCTTTCCAGCTCGTCGCGCGCGTTCCACTGCAATCTCGGACCTGGCTTCAGAGTCTGTTGATTGCCGTGAGGATCAAACAACGTGTCGAAATCCGGCGGTGCGTCGCCGGATTTCCAGAGCACGCCGCGGTTGCTGTTCGGGTCGATACACATCTGACGGGTGAAGGTATTACCGTCTCGTACATGACACAGTTCGGTCAGGTTGTCGCCGTCGTCGTATTTATAGCTCTGGGTGTAATTGAGGCGGTTTTTCGGGTCGGTCGGTGTCGGCCAGCCGGGAATGTCCGAAGGCGCAGCGTCGTCGTAGCCGGTGGCGCGGATCAACCGGTACAGTGAGTCGTAGCTGAAATCGCGGTGACCGTCGATCCGTTGATTGGCAAACCAGACGGGTTCAAAGGTGCGGTCTTCGACGCGGACAACATTGCCCATCCGGTCGTAAAAATACACAAAACTCTGCAGTAATTTTTCGTCTGCCTGGCTGCACTGGGAGTGCAGGCGTCCGTCGGCGGGATCGTAGGTCCATTGGTTGAGCACACCGTTGCCGGCCCGTTGCTCGACGATCTGATCATTGGCGTTGTACTGCGCATCCAGCAACACCGGTTGTAGTTGTGTGCCCTTGATCCACAGATCCACCTGTTTGAGTTGCCCGGCGAGGCTGTAACGTGACCGTCGACAATGTTCGCCGGCATCGGTCTGCTCCAGCACGACGCCGAGCGGACTGAACACATGCTTGCTGGTGTACGCTGCGCCATCATGGAACGTACGGGTTTCCTCCAGTGGCTGGCCGGTGAAGGCATAGCAGCGGATGTCCAGTGAACCTGAGGGATCGACCTGCTGGATCAGTTTGCCGCGCCGGTTGTGGGTTGCGCTCTCGGCCCCCTCGGCATAGGCGAAGGTATCGAGCTGATTCTGACCGTTGCCCGAGAGCTCCGTCGCCACCACGCGCAGTTGGCTGTCAAAGGTCGAGCGCCAGTGATGGCCGCGCTCGTCCCAACGTTGCAGCGGCTCGCCGGCGAGGCCGGCGAGCACATGGCGCCTGCCGCTATCGACGCTGTCGGTGAGCACCGCCGCGCCGTCCAGCGTGTAAACGGTTGTGGCGTTCGCTATGGGCAAGCGAGGATCGTGTTGCGCCACCAGACGGCCGGCCACATCGTGTTGTTGGCGTGTCACGAGTGCTCCAGGGGGCTCGCCAGCCACCGTGCGCAGGTAGGCGACCTGACGAATCGGCAGGCCACGGCCGTCGATCACCGCCAGCGAGGGCGTGCGCGAATGCACACTGGCGTTCATTGTTTCGGCACCTTGGAAGGCGGCGCTTCTTCGGCGGTGTCGTTGAAATCGTAGGAGGCGCGATACCAGGGATGGTAAGTCTCTCGGGAAAAGTAGCCTTTGGCGTTGAGCACTTTAACCACGCGACCCAATGGGTCATAAAACAGCTGATCGTACAGTCCGAGTTTGTGCAGTGATCGATCGTTGATGTAGCAATGCCTGTTGGCAAAAAACGGCCGGTACTGGCGCGTCGGCAACCCCTTGTTGTTGTACTCGACGCGTTCGCTGATGCGCCAGCGTGGATTGGCAGGCGACTGACCTTTATCTATGAGCAGCGAGCAGTCTGTCGGGTCTACCTCGTACGCCTCGCCCGGATCGACCAGTTGTTGGGTTTGCAATGACCGGCCAAAACCGTCGACACAGGCCTTGACTATCTGGAACTGTTGCTTGATTACGTCGCCGGGGTAGCGATCGGCTCTAAGGCTCACCGTGTACACCGGCTCGCGCCAGACTTCTTTTATCGCCGCAAACAATGCAAGTTCATCAGCCGTCAGGTCTTTACCGTGGGTCAGCCGACGGCGGGCGCTGGCGCGAATATGCCCGCTGGGTAACAGAAGCCTCTGGTCTATCCATTTTGAGTACAACGCCGCACCGGGCGGAATCTGTCCCATCCAGCTGAACAGGTCTTTATGCAGCGTACTCGCCGCACGTTGCACGGCGCCCTCCGGATTGGCGATGGCTTTTTCAGGATGGGGATCCGGCAGAGGGATATATTCGCTCAGTGGGCAGAAGCCGACGGCCGCCCCCCTTTCGCTGCCGTAAAAACTGAACCTCATGGGTTGCCCGGAGGCGTCGTAATGCACTTCCTCGACGTTTTCATTGGCGTCGGTGATTTCCCGGGGAAGTAGATGGTGATCATCGTAGCGGGTTTGCGTCACACAACCGTCGGGCAGTTCAACGCGGATAATCCTCAGTGCGAAGGGATCATAGTCAGCGCTGGTCCAACCGTGGCTGAGTGTTTCGCGATAACGTCGCACGTGATGGAAATGCTCGCTATCGTGGTATTCGACATCATTGAAGTACGCAGACCACAAGTCCTGATGTGTGCTGCCCCGCGGGATTATCCCGAACAGAAACGGCATTGAGTTGTAACCGATTTTTTTCAGTTCGGCCCGCACGTCAAAATCCTTGCCGGGCAGGCTGTAGGCGTCCAGTGCGGTTTTGTCCAGCAGCGCCACTTCCACCCGGCCTGACAAGGCTTCGAAACCGGCTTCACCATCATTGAGTGGCTTACCGTCTGTGCCCACATAACGCTGCACGGATTGTGTTATCAGTACGTGCAGGTCGAGCCAGGTTTTCGAATCCTGATGTTTCGTAAAGTTCTCGTAGGACACCTGCGCCGGATTCAGCCCGGCAGGCAGCGTGCCTTTGGGCAACACCAGCGCATTTTCACGTTGTTGGTAGGGCAGGCCCAGGCGCCATTTTTGTCGATCAGTGTCCAGATCAATGAATCGGGCACGCGACTCCCTCAAATAGAACGATTGCTGTGCATCGTCGTGGGCGTCGCGCCAAAAAGCGTTTTCATCTTCATCGGCGAAGGGCGCGGGGCTGTCGGCCGTCAGCCTGCGGGCGTAACTCACGTCGAACCCACGGATCAATGATCCGTAGGCGTCCCGCAGCAGGTTGATGCTGTGCCGACAAAGCGGATCATTGGCGAAACCGTCGTATTGATACTCGATTTCCTCTGCCAGCATCGGCAGTAAAACCGCGGCGGCATACCGATCCTGGGGCCGTACTTCGCGCACCAGATAACGCCGCTCTACGACCAGGTAAGGCATGGTGAGGCGCGGTGTGTCGGCGTACGTCTCGCTGCGCAGAACCGAGCCGACCAAGGCCCGCGCAATCTGGTATTTGCTTTCGGCGTCGAGCGTGGTTTTGACGATTTTATCGACGCCCTTTTTGCGCTCATAACGGGTGAACAAGGTTTTGCCCAACGCGACAGCCTGCGCATCTCTTTTGAAATAGGTCAGGCGGGAGAGATTCAGCGCGCGGCCCGTGTGGTACCAGGTCAGTACTCGTACCGGCTGGCTAAAGCCTGGATCCGGATTGATCGTGGCCGCTTCGCTGTCGGTCTGCTGCACATGACCAAAACCGCGGAATTCGCGCTCCCTGGAATCGTAATACCCCTCCTGCCAGGTAAAAACCCGGGTCAAGCAGTTACCGGTGATCTCATCGAGTTGCTGCTGTTGCTTGACCACCGACACCGCAAATGGCAAACGGCACACTGGCAGGCGCCGGCGTTTGAGCAAGGCGCGTTTTTCATCCAGCCATTCCTGTGCCGAACTGCGATAGGTCACACGGGTGCTGCAACCCATGTTGTTATTGCTGGCGATCAGTTGATAGGGTTTGGCCGAGACGAAGTCGTAGCGCCAATGCTGCGGCTGCATGTGCGTCACGGTCAGGATCAGCGTGGCGCAACCCAGCCCCTGCAGGTCGGCGAAGATAACGTGGCACAACGAGTCGTACCGCACGCCTGTCGGCCAAGGGACAATCACGGGCGTTTGTATGAAACCGTTACCCGCGCAGTTCAGATAGATCTCGAAAACATCGGATTTCAGATAAATCAGCGCCGGTGCGCCGGAGCCGTCAATGTCGGCAAGGCGCACACGCAACGAATCGAACTCTCCATAGTTGAACGGCAACTCGCTGATCTTGCGACCTCTGCCGAATTTGCCATGACCCAGACTTGGCCAATAATCGACCCGGTCATGGCGAATGCGGCACAACCCGGGAATATCACTGCCGGTCAGATTGCCCAGCATGACCAGTTCACTGCGTGAATTGCTGAACACTGGCAAGGGGTCGTCGTGGTCATGAGTAACGTTCTCAGCCGGCGCGAAGCCTTTCTCACGCAGATTCTGGTAGTAGCGAACGTAGTCTCTGGCGATGATCGCCAATGAAAGCAAACTATCGCCGGCGAAGTCGCCGACGACTGCCTGCGAGGAGAAAAACTCCTTCGGCCAGGCGTCGATGGGAAAAAATTCAGAGAGGCCACGCTGTTCGGTCAGTTCACGAAAACCACTGAAGCCCGGTTGTGCGGTGACCCATTGCAAGTGTCCGCTACCGATCTGGTCGGTGAGCATTTGCAGCACGGCGCTATTACGGTTGGCGACAGGGATCTTCTCCAGCAACTGCCATTGCTCATAATCGACCTGGTCGGTGTTGGGCTTCGCGCGCTTGGGTTCTCGGTAATACCAGGCCTGGTCGTAACGGCAGAGCAAACCCGGCAGGCCTTCGCCCCACAGATCGATACAGCTGTAGAAACGGCCGTCCTCAATGCCATTTTGCTGGTCGGATTCGAGAAAGCGCTGCGGGACTTTATTGATGCGGAACGCCGAGTACTCGAACTCCACTGGCGCTGAGTTTTCGGCGCTACCGTCGGCATTGAACCCTTGATAGTGCGCCGCGCGGATCAGGCTGTAGGGCTGCTCATTTGACAGTGGCCCATATTCCAGCAGCAATCGGCGAACGAGTTTGGCGCTGTCGACCGCACCGTCAGGAAAGAGATGAAACATCAGCACCTGGTGGCACCGTCTGCGGGTGCCCAGTTCAAAACCTTGTCCGTGGGTCAGAAAAGCGTCGTCACGCACGGGCCAGAGCTTGGTGCTGGCATATTCCGGCTTATCAGTGAGTAATGTTCCGCGCTCGCCAAAATCGAACAGCAACTGGAAATACCATCGCGCAGTGGCCGCGGGGTTATCGGAGGTCCAGCTCAATAGCTGGTTGCTTGCCACGACGTTGCCGTAGCACACCCGGCGCAGATAACGCTGGGCACGATAGTCATGAACCGGGTCAGGCTCAGCATCGTCAGCTTTGTATTCGTAGCAGATGTGCTCGCCGCGCGCGTTCATGCTTTCGCACAACAGCCAGGCGCTGACGCGAGACGCATCGTCGGGGGCGGCGAGGCGTGAAGCGCCAGTCATGCCATAGGCGCGCAATGAGCCATCAGCGCCATGCACTAGCCAGAACACCGGTTCATCGGGCTTCCCGGTCTGCCGTTGCCAGCACTCGCACAGGGCGAAATCGCTTTCGATTCGCGGCCAGTAACGCACCACTTTATGCGGGCCGATGTCCTGGCCGTTGTATGTGCTCTCCAAACGGTATTTGAGATCGCCGTTTTCATCCAGCTCGGCCATGCACACTTCGCCATTCTGATTGACGATTTCATCGTGAACGGTGTAGCGCGGCACACCCTTGTTGGTGCGGCGGCTGATCCGGCTGATGTCTATACCCCACCCCACGCCGAAGGGGCCGTTGCCGCTGTTGCTGTTGTGACGCAGGGTCAGTTGCGGATCATAGCCGCGTCCGGCAGTCGTCGGGACAGGCAGTTCGAATCCAGCCGTACCGGTCGGGCCGACGGCGCTCCAACTGTTGCCAATGGTGGCGATTGATGAGCTTTTGGCGATGGAAGGAGCAGTAATGCTCAAGTCTTGATCGGGCATAGGGAAATCCATCGCGCTTGACGTGGGCGTGTATGGATTGACGCTAACAAGAACAGGCTGAAATTGAACCTGTCAGATCTGACAGGTGCGCAAGATCATTTTGTGTGCTTTGGCAGGTTTTTTATCGCGATCGGTTCGCACAAATAAAAACGGCCGGTTCATCGTTGCAGATGAACCGGCCGTTTTTATGAGAGCGAAATGCTTACTGCACTTCTACCGCCAGGCTTTCGCTGATCTTCTGTTGCCAGATCGCAGGACCGGTGATGTGCACCGACTCACCGTTGCTGTCCACCGCAACGGTGACCGGCATGTCCTTGACCTCAAACTCGTAGATCGCTTCCATGCCCAGTTCGGCAAATGCCAGCACCTTCGACTTCTTGATCGCCTGAGCCACCAGATAAGCAGCGCCGCCAACGGCCATCAGGTACACGGCTTTGTTGTCCTTGATCGCTTCGATCGCGGTCGGGCCGCGCTCGGATTTGCCGATCATGCCCAACAGGCCGGTCTGCTCGAGGATCTGCCGGGTGAACTTGTCCATCCGCGTAGCGGTGGTCGGGCCCGCCGGGCCAACCACTTCGTCACCGACCGGGTCAACCGGGCCGACGTAGTAGATGAAGCGGCCCTTCAGGTCGACCGGCAGGGTTTCACCCTTGTTGAGCATCTCGACCATGCGCTTGTGCGCAGCGTCGCGACCGGTGAGCATTTTGCCGTTGAGTAGGACGGTTTCGCCCGGCTTCCAGCTCTGCACGTCTTCCGGGGTCAGGGTGTCGAGGTTGACACGGCGGGCCGACGGGCCAGCTTCCCAGACGATTTCCGGGTAGGCGTCCAGCGGTGGCGCTTCCAGCGAGGCCGGGCCGGAACCGTCGAGCACGAAGTGTGCGTGACGGGTGGCGGCGCAGTTCGGGATCATGCACACCGGCAGCGAGGCTGCGTGGGTCGGGTAGTCCATGATTTTCACGTCGAGCACGGTGGTCAGGCCACCGAGGCCCTGGGCGCCAATGCCCAACTGGTTGACCTTCTCGAACAGCTCCAGACGCATTTCTTCGATGCGGTTCTGTGGACCACGGGCTTTCAGCTCGTGGATGTCGATGGATTCCATCAACACTTCCTTGGCCATGACCGCGGCTTTCTCGGCGGTGCCGCCGATGCCAATACCGAGCATGCCCGGTGGGCACCAGCCGGCGCCCATGGTCGGAACGGTCTTGAGTACCCAGTCGACGATTGAGTCGGACGGGTTGAGCATGGCCATTTTCGACTTGTTCTCGGAACCGCCGCCCTTGGCCGCCACGTCCACTTCCACGGTGTTGCCCGGGACGATGGAGTAGTGAATCACGGCAGGGGTGTTGTCCTTGGTGTTTTTCCGAGCACCCGCCGGGTCGGCGAGGATCGAGGCACGCAGGACGTTTTCCGGCAGGTTGTAGGCGCGACGTACGCCTTCGTTGATCATGTCGTCCAGGCCCATGGTGGCGCCATCCCAACGCACGTCCATGCCGACGCGCACGAACACGGTGACGATACCGGTGTCTTGGCAGATCGGGCGGTGGCCGGTGGCGCACATGCGCGAGTTGATCAGGATCTGCGCCATCGAGTCACGGGCCGCTGGCGATTCTTCGCGCAGGTAGGCTTCGTGCATCGCCTGGATGAAATCCACGGGGTGGTAATAGGAAATGAACTGCAGGGCGTCGGCAACGCTCTGAATCAGGTCGTCTTGCTTGATCACGGTCATGAGTCGCGCTCCTCTAAAAGACGGGAACATTTTAATAAGGTGCCTGCGGCTTGGGTGCATCGGTCGGTCGCAAGCACCTTTCAAGGCACGCCGGGGCTGCTGGCGCGACGCTAAAAAGGCGCGGCAGTATACCGCGCCTAGATGGGGCGTACACGCGCCGGCAGTCATTCGTTGGTCGCATGGGTGGGCGAATATCGGACAGCGGGTTTGCACTTCAAGAGCCACCCCCTCACCCCAGCCCTCTCCCCCAAGGGGGCGAGGGGGAAAGGGAGCCGATCTTCGTGCTGTTCAGACTTGAGTTCGGCTCAGGAAATTGAGCTGATCTTCGTGCTGTTCAGACTTGAGTTCGACTCGGGAAAGGGAGCTGATCTTCATGCTGTTCAGACCTGAGTTCGACTCGGGAAAGTGAGCTGATCTTCGTGCTGTTCAGACCTGAGTTCGACTCGGGAAAGTGAGCTGATCTTCGTGCTGTTCAGACTTGAGTTCGACTCGGGAAAGGGAGCTGATCTTCGTGCTGTTCAGACCTGAGTTCGGCTCAGGAAAGTGGGCTGATCTTCGTGCTGTTCAGACTTGAGTTCGACTCGGGAAAGGGAGCTGATCTTCGTGCTGTTCAGACTTGAGTTCGGCTCGGGAAAGGGAGCCGATCTTCGTGCTGTTCAGACCTGAGTTCGACTCGGGAAAGGGAGCTGATCTTCGTGCTGTTCAGACTTGAGTTCAGCTCAGGAGCGGGAGCCGATCTTATGCTGTTCAAACCTGAGTTCGGCTCGGTATTTCAGGTCGGCGTATCTCGAACAAACAACACGGTCAGTCCCCTCTCCCTCCGGGAGAGGGTTAGGGTGAGGGGCTTTTGGCGGTATACGCAGGCCACACTTTTGACGTCAAATTTCGAGCCCGAAAATCGGTGGTCATTTATCGACTACGCCTCTAAAGTGGCAGCCGGTCTGTAGAGTAGGACACTCGGTCAGCCTCTTATCGCACGGTGAGTCAACGATTGACCCATAACGCCATTCAACGTCTTTTGCTCAAACGCTTTGCCCTCGCTGCGGCCACCTATGGATTGGCTTTGCTGCTGCTGTGGCTGGCGTTTTTCACCGGACATTACGCCCAGCCTGTCAGCTCGGTGGCCATCGGCAGTGCGCTGGTGGTGATCAGTCAGTCGGTGCTGTTCGCGCTGTTCTGGAGCGGGCGCAACCTGCGCTTTGCCGACCCCAGCCTGACCGAAGCACAGGTGCTGATCGGCCTCGGCTGGCAGACCTGGCTGATCGCCCATCTGGATGAAGCTCGCGGCGCCTTTCTGGTGTTCTACGTGCTGATCCTGCTGTTCGGTCTGTTCCATCTCAGTCGACGGGCCTTCATCCGCTGTGCCCTGCTGGTATTCTTCAGTTTCTGTGCAATCACGCTGTGGGAAGGTTACCACTTCCGCTTGCGCGAGCCAGCGCTCGCAGCCTTGCAGGTGTGCATTCTGGCGATGGTGCTGGCGTGGCTGGTGCTTTACGCACGCTTCGTCCAGGTGTCGCGACAACGCCAGCGCCAGCGCCGGTTTGCCTTGCAGGCGCATCAGGACACCCTGCGCGGGATGATGCGTCAGCTCGAAGATCTGGTCGCCACCGATGAATTGACCGGACTGTTCAATCGTCGACATTTTCTGCGTCTGGCCACGCGAGAGCTGAATGAAATGGACGACGATGTCGTGCACGGCCTGGCACTGATCGACCTCGACCACTTCAAACGCATCAATGACCTGCACGGCCACGCCGCCGGCGATCAGGTGTTGCAGGCCTTCGCCGGCGTCGCTCAGGCGTGTCTGCGCGACGGCGATGTACTGGCGCGTTATGGTGGTGAGGAATTCGTTGTGCTGCTGCCCGATTGCGACGCTGAACGGCTGACCGCGTGCTGTGAGCGTCTGCGCATCGCCTTCACCGACGTTGAACTGGTCGGCCTGAATGTGCGCAATCTCAGTCTCTCGGCCGGCATGACCCTGCTGGCATTGGGCGATGATCTGGACGACGCCTTGCAGCGCGCCGATCAAGCCTTGTATCGGGCCAAGCGTGACGGGCGCAATCGGTGTGCGGCCGCGTGGGAGAACGTTGATGCCTGAACTTCGCGTCGGTGAGCGACAATGGTCAGTGGCCACGGGCAGCAACCTGCTCGATGCCCTCAATCAGAATGGCGTCGTCGTGCCTTACAGTTGCCGCGCCGGCAGTTGCCATGCCTGTCTGGTGCAATGCGTGCAAGGCCTGCCCGCCGACAATCGCCCGGACGCCTTGAGCGCCGAACAGCGTCAGCAAGGCTGGCGTCTGGCCTGTCAGTGTCAGGTTGTCGAAGACTTGCAGGTGCACACCTTCGACCCGATCACCGACGGTCGCCCGGCAGTGGTCGAGGCGCTGGACTGGCTCAGCGACAGCGTTCTGCGCTTGCGTCTGACCCCGCAGCGGCCCTTGCGCTACAGCGCCGGGCAACATCTGGTGTTGTGGATCGATCACATTGCGCGACCGTATTCGCTGGCAAGCCTGCCGGAAGAAGATCGTTTTCTCGAATTCCACCTCGATTGCCGCCAGCCCGGCGAGTTCAGCGACGCCGCGCGGCGCTTGCAGATCGGCGATTCGATCCGCCTCGGTGAACTGCGAGGCGGCGCCTTGCATTACGACCCGGACTGGCACAACCGGCCGCTGTGGCTGCTGGCTGCCGGCACCGGTCTAGGCCCGTTGTTCGGCGTGTTGCGTGAAGCCCTGCGCCAGGATCACCAAGGCGCGATCCGCATCATTCACGTGGCCCATGATGCCGACGAGCACTATCTGGCCAAACCCCTTGCCGCACTGGCCGCACAGCGGCAAAACCTCACTGTCGAGCTGTGGACAGCGGCCGAGTCAGCCGCCGCTTTGGCGCAACTGCGCCTTGTTTCCCGGCAAACCCTGGCCTTAGTCTGCGGCTCGACGGCCAGCGTCGACGCCTTCGCCCGACGTCTGTACCTGGCCGGATTGCCGCGCAACCAACTGCTGGCCGACGTATTTTTGAGCCGTGGTTGAGCGCTGAATTTTCAGACGCGAGACACGCCATGACCGATGCCATCCTGCTGCAACGCGAACGCGGTTTGCTGACCCTGCGCCTCAACCGCCCGGACAAGAAAAACGCACTGACCCGCGCCATGTACAGCCGCCTCGCCGAAGCGCTGAAGCAGGCCGATGGCGATCCTGAGATCAACGCCGTGCTGATCACCGGCAGCGCAGAGTGCTTCACCGCCGGCAACGACATCGCTGACTTTATCCAACAACCACCGAGCGACCTCGACAGCCCGGTGTTTCACTTCATGCTCAACCTGCTCGAATGCCGCAAGCCGGTAATAGCTGCTGTAGCCGGCGCGGCGGTGGGCATTGGCATCACGTTGTTGCTGCATTGCGATCTGGTCTATGTCAGCCGCGATGCGCGATTGCGCATGCCGTTCGTCAATCTCGGGTTGTGCCCGGAGTTTGGCTCCAGCCTGATCCTGCCGCGTTTGCTCGGGCAGGCCAAAGCGGCGGAGCTTCTGTTGTTGGGCGAAGGCTTTAGTGGTGAACAGGCTGCGCAGTGGGGGATTGCCACCGAGGCGTTGGGCAGTGGTGATGCGGCGTTGCGCAAGGCACGGGAAGTGGCATTGCGTTTTGACGAGCTGCCGGCGGAGGCGGTGCGCATCAGCAAGCAATTGATGAAGGCGCCGGATCGCGAGTTGATTCGTAAGGTGATCGAGGAGGAGGGCGCATTGTTCACCCAACGGTTGCGTTCGCCGGAAGCGTTGGCGGCGTTGACCGGATTTATCAAACGGCATTGAGATATTTGTTGTATGGATTGACGCCATCGCGAGCAGGCTCACTCCTACATTTGAAATGCGTACCCCTGTAGGAGTGAGCCTGCTCGCGATGGCGTCGGATCAGTCGACACATCTCCTGGATCAGAAAACAAAAAGCCCCGGCACTCACATGCCGGGGCTCTTGTTTTTCAGCGCATCACTCAGACCTGCGGGTCACCCACGTGCAGGATCTTCATGCCGTTGGTGCCGCCGGTGGTGTGGTAGCTGTCGCCCTTGGTCAGGATGACCCAGTCGCCTTTTTCCACAACGCCGCGCTTGACCAGTTCGTCGATGGCCTTTTGGCTGACTTCGTGCGGTTCCAGCGAAGCCGGGTCGAACGGTACGGTGTACACGCCACGGAACATGGCTGCGCGCGCCTGAGTTTCACGGTGCGGCGAGAACGCATAGATCGGCACCGAGGAGCGGATGCGCGACATGATCAGCGGGGTGTAGCCACTTTCGGTCAGGGCGATGATCGCTTTGACGCCCGGGAAGTGGTTGGCGGTGTACATGGTCGCCAGTGCGATGCTTTCGTCGCAGCGGGTGAATTCCTTGCCGATGCGGTGGCTGGAGGTTTTACCGGTCGGGTGCTTCTCAGCGCCGACGCAGATGCGCGCCATCGCCTGAACAGCTTCCAGCGGGTACAGACCTGCAGCGGACTCGGCGGACAGCATCACGGCGTCGGTGTAGTCGAGCACGGCGTTGGCCACGTCGGACACTTCGGCGCGGGTCGGCATCGGGTTCTGGATCATCGACTCCATCATCTGGGTCGCGACGATCACCGCCTTGTTGTGGCGGCGTGCGTGCAGAATGATTTTCTTCTGAATGCCCACCAGCTCGGCGTCGCCGATTTCCACACCCAAGTCACCACGGGCAACCATTACCGCGTCGGAAGCCTTGATCAGGCCATCGAGGGTTTCGTCGTCGGCCACGGCTTCGGCGCGTTCGATCTTCGCCACCAGCCAGGCGGTACCGCCGGCTTCGTCGCGCAGTTGACGGGCGTATTCCATGTCGGCAGCGTCACGCGGGAAGGACACCGCGAGGTAGTCGACTTCCATTTCAGCGGCGAGCTTGATGTCGGCCTTGTCTTTTTCAGTCAGGGCCGGTGCGGTCAGGCCGCCACCGCGACGGTTGATGCCTTTGTGGTCGGACAGCGGGCCGCCGATGGTCACGGTGCAATGCAATTCTGTTGCGGTGGCGGTATCCACGCGCATCACCACACGGCCGTCGTCGAGCAGCAGCTCGTCGCCCACGCCGCAGTCCTTGACCAGGTCCGGGTAGTCGATGCCGACCACTTGCTGGTTGCCTTCGGTCAACGGATGGCTGGTGGAGAAGGTGAACTGGTCACCGATCTTCAGCTCGATCTTCTTGTTGGCGAATTTGGCGATACGGATTTTCGGGCCTTGCAGGTCACCGAGCAGGGCGACGAAGCGGCCGTGCTTGGCAGCGAGGTCACGCACCAGCTTCGCGCGAGCCTTGTGCTCGTCGGGGGTGCCGTGGGAGAAGTTCAGACGGGCAACGTCCAGACCAGCCAGAATCAGCTGTTCGAGAACTTCCGGCGAGTTACTGGCCGGGCCAAGGGTAGCGACGATTTTGGTACGACGGACGGACATGCAAAGACTCCTGAGTTCAAGCGCTAGCGAAGGCTACTATGCTCTTGGGGTGTAGTCATTGTTCGAATGCACTACTTATTGTTTTCTTTATTGAACACGACGATTGGCGCAAACACTTCTGAAGATTTCTCGGCAAGGGTCGATAAAGAGCACAAGACAGGAGAACCCTCATGCGATTCGTACCCATTGCCGCCCTTGCCCTCAGCGTCCTCGCCGTGACGGGCTGCACCCGTTGGTCGATGAACCATCATTTGAACAACGCCTACAGCGCCTATGACCGCGGCAATTGCGAGCAGGTCATGCTCGAGCTGTCCAAGGTCGAACGCGCCAGCCGTGCCCGCCCGTATGTGTGGCCGGAAGTGTCGATGATGCGCGGCCAGTGCCTTGAGCGGCAGAAAATGTTTGTCGACGCGGCGCAGACCTATCAGTTCATCATCGCCTCGTACCCCAACAGCGAATACGCCTACCGCGCCCGCGCGCGTCTGGAAACCTTGCAGAGCCTGGGTCATTACCCGACGCGCAGCGCCGCTGCCGTGGTGCGCCCGACCCGCTTCTGATGACAGTTGTCATACAAAATCTGGCTGTGTGTACAAGCTGAGCTATAGTCGAGTAACCCGGGTTTGGAGCTGAATCTGTAAACCCGGAGCAACACCTGCGACTGGCAAGTGGTCAGGTGACGGCGACTTGGCGACCGTCACACCGGAAGCGGGGAGAGCGGGCCTGCGACACAGGCACGTTCCGAAGCAAAGGTGCGGCTCTGTCATGGAGCCTTGCATGGCGAACTGCGCATGTTTACCGACCGCCGGATCGAACGGCACCAGTTGCCGTACTTCCTCAGAGTGTTCAACAGCGTTACCGACAAGCCCATCGGTTTTCTCGGCAATGTCTCCGCAGACGGGCTGATGCTGATCAGCCAGTTGCCGATGATGATCGGGGTGGACTTCCAGTTACGCCTGAAAATCCCCGCCAGCGATGGCTGCCAGCAAGTCATCGACTTCACCGCGTGTTGCGTGTGGTGCCATGAAGACGCCACGCCGCTGCATTACGACGCCGGCTTCATCGTACAGCGCCCGCCGGCGGAATTCGGCCAACTGGTGCAGGCGTTACAGCAGTACTTCAGTTTTCAGCCGATGCCGGCTTCGGCCTGATTCAAAACCGCTAAAAGCTTTGCGAGCAGGTTCGTTCCGACCTTTGATTTGTGCTGTGCACGAATCCTGTGGGAGCGGGCTTGCCCGCGAAAGCATCCTTGGGTACCCCGCCCACGCGTCAAACCATCGCAATCGTCCACTCGTCACCCCGCGTTTTCTCTGCCAATAACCAAGCGGGCGTTAGCTGATGCAGAACGCTTTCAGTTGCTCTGCTGCAGCATTTACCGTTCGTCGGGACTGTCAGGTTTTACAGGTGCCTGGGTATTCGCGAGTTCTGTAAAAACAAGACCTAGCTGCCAGAACCCTGGCCAAAGGAGAGCGATCATGTCAGAGGGTACTTTTATTCCTGAGAAGGTTGAGCATGCTTCGAACGAAGATGACGGGAATTCAGAAGTTCAGGCTTGGAAACCTCTCCAGTTTTATTACGGAAACAGCACGATTCTTGTCAGCCCAGATACGCCGATTACATTCAGCATTCCATCGTATGCCGGTGAACATAATCAGGTGTGGATGGACTTTCATTCCGCAACCTCGAGCAGGAAGATTCTTGATGGGCATTGGTTCCAGGCAGTTCATTGGAACACTATTCAGATCAATGGACTTGTAGAAGGCAAGGCCAAATTTGATGGGGTTTGGAGGCGAGGTGACGAGTGGGCTCCGTGGACCTCCCAGCTTGTTGAAGTAAGGAAGCCTGCCGCGTTTGATGCCGTTGGTGTGGTTGGCGTTAGGGTATCAGGCACTGCAAGTCCTGGCAGTGTGATAAGGCTTGTGCGTCCTGCCGACAAAGCCGTGATGAGCACCACGCACACCACTCAATCTGATAGGCGCTGGACTGTCACATTGTCGACGGGCCTTAACCAAGGCGTTCATGAGCTACAAATCCGCGAAGACGTCAATGGGACACTGGGTCGATATACCCAGACGAAAACGTTCACGGTTCTAGGCATAGTCAAAATTACATCCCCGAGTATCAATCTGCCCGTCGAGAGTGTTCTACCCGTGTTCAAGGGCAACGGGGCGCTGCCGGGATCCCGCATCAGTGTTTTCATAGCAAACCCCCCCATGCTTGTGGCCACATCCGATCCGGTTGATTCCGACGGCGAATGGCTCGCAACCAGTAGCCATACTTTCGCGCGAGGGGCACGTTACACCATTATTGCCAGACAGAATCTGGGTGGCGGCTACTCCGACTGGAGCAACCCTCAAGAGTTTTATGTTATTGGCCCTCCCGTGTTTACAGCACCCAAGCCCAATCCCGCTGCGCCGCCAATCGTGGATATGACATCGATGTTCGAGGGTACCGGAGCCACCGGCTTCTATCAGAACAGGGTCGACGTGTATTCGGAGCAAAGGGGGGCCGTGGCTGTGGCTGTGGGCTGGCCACTACCCGACACCGGTGTATGGCGCCGAGAAGGCACCCTTACACCCGGTCCTCATTCGATTTTCGGCACGCAGACAGTCAACGCAATTACCTCGATAAACAGCGAACCCTTCGGCATACGGGTTCGCCCGGGCAAAACGTCGGTCGAGTACACCCTCAATCAAGAAACCATGACGTTTTCCGGTAGTGGCCATTACGACCAGTACCTCGAAACGCAGATTCAGTTCACCCTCAAGCGTTACCCGGGCGACGAACCGCCGAACACGCCGCCCAATGTCATTGTGCGAGCCGACGGTTCCTGGACAACAACATCGACAGGCTGGACGTTTGGGATTTATTTAGTCGAGGTCGTGCAAAAGATCGTCGACAACGCGAGTGGCTGGATCGAGTCGCGGCCTTATGAGTTCGAAATCCGCAACAACATGCCGGATGTCACCGACGTAACCCATACCAAAGCCTACCGGCCGGTCTTCAGCGGCAAGGGTTATAACGGCGCCACCGTGAGTTTTTACCATCCTGGTGGCGACCTCAAGGCTGCCCCTGATGCAGTCGTGAGCGGTGGAACCTGGTCGAGCACAGCCAATGAAGACTGGGGGCCGGTGAAGGATCGGGAAGTCCATATCCAGCAGTGTCTGGAGGAGCATTGTTCACTCAACCGTGTGGTGTTGAAGGTTTCGATTGCGCCCCTGCCACCCACGGTGGACGAGCTACCCCTGGAAGGCCTGAGACCGATGATCCGCGGCAACTGCCTGGAAGGCGCCACGGTGAGCATAACCTTTCGCGGCGACAACAACGTTTATAGCGGCAACGTTGAAAAGGACACATGGACGTTCCAGCGAACACAGCCGTTTCCCGCAGATGTCCCCCAAACCATCTTCGTTACCCAAACGGCAGCCGATCAGACCTCGGAGGCGCAATCCCGAGACTTCACGCTTTACCCGGCCATGTTCACACCGGTCATCACGTATCCGGCCGAAGACAGTGACGTGGGGCAGGATGTACTGATCAAGGGTGGCGACGGTGTGAGCGGCGCCACGATGCAACTGTACGAGTCTCAGTTTCAACAAAAAATAGGCGATGCTTTGCATTTGGTCGTGGACAACGAATGGGCAATCCCGCTCACCGGTTTGAAGCACGGTGGACACACGATCTTCGCGAAACAGGAACGCAACGGACGGCCGTCCGACAGAAGTGACCATCGAAGCTTCAACGTGGTGCTGGCGCCACCGCAGATCAGCACACCGCAGGAGGGCGGCAAGCAGCCGCGCACCTGGACACTGGAGGGCGTTGGTCTGGCTTTCGCGCACGTCGAAATCTGGTGCAAGGGGGCTGCCGAACCGTGGTTGAGCAATATCCCGGTGCCTGCGAGCGGTAACTGGCGGCAGCAAGTGACGCAGCTCGTGGGCACCTACATCATCTGCGCCCGGCAGTTATTTACTGATGACAACAAGACACATGAGTCCGCCTTCACCGAGTATTTGACCTATGACGTGGTCCCGGCAGCGCCTTTTGTCGAGACCCCGGTCGAAGACGAACGGGTCGGCCGGCAGTTGGTAGTGTCAGGTTTCGGTGTGCCGGGCGACACCGCTACGGTGACGTTGGGGGCCGCCACGCAAAGCACTGTCGTGCTGGAGGACCGTACCTGGTCGATGGCTGTTGAGGTTCAGGCTGACGGCGAGAGGGTTCTGGAGGTCAAGGCCATGCTTGATGGCTTCGAGTCGGACACCACCTCACGCAAAGTCGTGGCGGGCCTGTACCTGCCCATCTTCAAGGAACCGGCAGCCGGGCGTCGGGTGCATGATCCGGTGGCCTTTGCCGGTGTGGGCGATGAGGGCAGCGGGCGAGTCGTGAGCTGGTTCGACCCGGAGCAGAAATGGACGCCGCTGCTGCCCGTCGCTGCAAACCAATGGCGCGGTGAGTCCGATGTGTCGTTACCCCCCGGCGGCACGTGGTGCCGGTTCCGGCAGACGCTCACATCGCAGGCAGGGGTTTCCGATTGGGCCGAGAGCCCACGCTTCGAGGTCGAGCCGGTGCCCCGCGACGCTGACTCACGAAAAGCCGACGAGCGGTCATAGAACCTGTCAGTTATGACAGTAGACGCTTAAGGCTATCCAGCATCAAATCGATCAGAACGAAGGGGCCGCCTGACGAATACGTCGGGCGGTTCAGGCCAGCTCTCGACCCAAGGAATCTGATCATGGCTGATCCGCGCCGTCCCGGCCTGCAACTGTACGATCAGTTGTTTACTGAAGAGCCAAACGCGCAGGACGCGAGTGTGCAACCGCTCAAAACCTACCTGGAGAATGGCGGCTCGATTTTCCCGCTGGTGGAAAGAGGCGTGGAATACCTGATCAACGAGTATCAGATGAACAGGACGGACGCCCAACGGTTTTTACGTCGTGCCAACAGCATGGCCACTTACCTGAGCCGTCAGTTCATCGAGCAACAACTGAGCGGTGGCAATGGCGATGGCGTTGCCAAGCCGGCGAGCGGGTTGTTATCGCTGGTGACCGGTCCCCGATACGAGCTGCTTTTCCATACCGAGTTCGAAAAACTGGCTCTGCCGGATTCTTTGGAGTCCTTCCTGTCCCCAGTAGCCTATCTGATCTTTTTGTTGCTCTGGATCCGCGACCGGATCGAATCGGTAAAACTTGATCCTCCAGGCTACCCGCTCAATGAGCGTCGTGCTGATCTGATGGATCTGTCTGTGGATTTCAGTGCAGTGTTCCGGTCGGTGTCTTCGGTGGACATCATCATCTCGGTTCTGGAGTGTTTCATTACTGAGCATCCGATAGAAAACCAGCCACAAAAGACCATCGAAGACGCGATGATTGAAGCGCGTTATCCCAATAGCCTGCCTTACTTCCAAGCCTGGGCCAGCGCTGACGGTGTTGCGCAAATCAACGGCCTGTCACTGGGTGATTTTGCCCACACAGTGCATTTGAACTACCCCTACTTTTTGCGATCCGGTACCTGGATTGATTTCGCCGAACGTGCGCTGGCACATTCGACGCGATTCGGACCCTATCAGCGGGAATTGTTAACGGAGCCTCCCGTAGAGCTTGAAGACCTTGCCGCGTTTTATCGGGATAACTATGGCTCAGACATAGAGCAGGGGCCGGGGCCGCAGAATCTGGATCAGGTTGCGTACTTCGGCGCACACACAAGGCTCGGCACGCTGGGGATTGAACGTTTGCTGTCCATTCGTGGGTTCGCCCCGGTGCGTTCGGCCAATGTGGTCTACCCCAAAGACTCTCCCCTGACACCTTCGACCCCTTTGACGGGTGCCGAAGAACCCGTCCCGTCGCCAGAAAGCGGGCGTTTCGGATCGGTCTACATCAACGCCAATGCCCACCCCGGCGTGATTATCAACGTTGCGGATGATAGCCCTGCGTCTCTGCATCGATTGTCTGTTGTTTACAACAATGTCGAGGGGCTTGCCGTCTTCGACCGGATAAACCGAATGGTGCGCCTGTGCAACTGGCTGGAACTGCCCAGTGATCAGGTGGACGCCGTGCTGGTTGCTGCGATCAGCGCGGAAGTGCGCGGCGGTGCGGATAAAGAAAAATGGTGGATATCGGACAACGTCATACATGCCCTCGGGCTGTTCCAGACTTTACGCGAACGCTACAACTGCACGGCGGCGGACTTTGCGGTATTAATCAATGAGCTGGCCATTTACGGGAGCGGCGAAGCGCTATCGCAATTCGATCAGGTGTTCAACAGTCAAGGCAGCTATCGCGAACCTTTGTTGCTGGACGACGGCGAGTTTCCAGTCACGCCCGCACCGGGCGAAGTCGATCTGACCATCAGCCAGCTGTGCAATGGTCTGGGGATCGACACACAGACTTACCAGTATCTGGCATTGCAAGTGGCCAAGGCTCACAGCGTCGGCAACAAGTTCAAGCGCTGCTTGCCGATCATTTCCAGTTTTTATCGACTGGTGCGATTGTCCCGATTGCTGAGCCTCACCCCCGTCGAAGGCGTGTTGATGCTGCTACTGGTGGGGGGGGAGGACTGGCTCAATGAGTTGGCGGGCACTCCAAAAATTGGCTCGGTCGACAGCGAGACCCCCGACGTTCTGAACATCATTGATGCTCTGCAATCGTGCGTGCAGTGGTGTGAGCACAATAACTTGCTTGCGTTATGGGTGTTGAAACACGCGTTGCCCCCGCAACCCGCCCGCGAAGCCTCCGAGCAGGATCAACAGCTGTTCGATCAAGTACGCAACCTGCTGCCAACGGCGCAATTCTCCAATGCATCGGTGTTGATGGCCGGCCTGCCGCCTGCCGGTGCGGCCAGCTGGCTGGATTTCCTGGTGAAAAGTGTTGCAGAACTGAAGCCTGTTATCGATACCGATGGGCTGGTGCTGGCGCCCATCGGGACACCGGAAGAGTACTTGATTGATGCGCAAAAAAGGGTTGAGTGGGCAGTCGATCAGGCCCTCGGTACCCTGGAACCCGGGGTGCGCATGAGTCTGGCCAGCACCCTGCTCAAAGTGCTACTGGATGCCAGGGATGCCCAGGTGTCACTGGTCAAGGAAACGCTGGCGGCCTATGCCGAGATTGCATCGGATCAGGCAATTGCGGTGCTGAACTGGGCCGACAAAACGGTTTACCAGTTTTTGCGCCAGGTAAAATCACGTATCGATTCGAGCACCGAGCCATCCAGGCGTAACCCGGATGCTGATGAGTTGCTGACGCTGTTGGCCGATGTACGGCGACGCGCTGAGGTGGTTTCAACGTTGGGGCTGAGTGCCACCCTGTTAGAGGATTATCTCGATTACGGTTATGACGCCTGGATGGGGCAGGCCAGAAAGGACCTTACCGTCAGCACCCTTTATCACCTGACCACGCTCAACCGGGCATTTGGCTTGAGTACGCAACCGGCGCAGAAGCTGCTCGACTACCTGCGCGAAGTCAACGCGCTGGAAGCAACCCTTGGCGAGCACGCGAAGCAGCTGTTGCATCAGGTTTCCACGATCAGACTGGCCGAGTTCTTCGACTGGAGCGTGCAGGAGGTGCGTGAATGCATCAATCGCATGGATCCGCAGCGGCCGATACTGAGAAACCTTAGCCAACTGGCTCTGTTTATCCGCGTCCGTGAGATGTCGACGAAAACGGGGATGGACGCACTGACGATTTTCCTGATGGGCCATTTGCCTGAAGTCGTGGACAAGCAAGCCTATGCCGAGGCAGCCGAATTGGCCTTGCTGAGCCAGTCCGAGGCGCGTACGCCGCTCGCTCAAGTGGCGGGGGATCTGCGGCAGCTTGTGACCATGACTTGCGTTGTGGAACCCACCGAGGTTGTCGCCCGCTCCACCCAAACAGCCACTTACACGGTCACGCTCAAAGATCCCAACGGAGACCCATTGAGCGGTATCCGGGTGCATTTTCGCGCCAGTCTGGGCGAAATCGAATCAGGCCACACCGATCCCAACGGAACCTTCAAGGCCATCTATAAACCCGGTGCCGCAATGGGCGTGGACACACCCTTTTTCTGGCTGGATCTGTTCGAGCCTGAGAACGCCCCGATCATCACCCTCATTTCCGACCATACCACCCTGGATTTCGTCGCGATGTTGAGCCCGCCGGTGCCTTCGGGGGTCGTGAAACGGGGCGATGAAGTCGAACTCTACGCAACGTTGATGGATGGTTTTGGAAACCTGGGAGTAGACGAGTTGGTGCGCTGGTTTGTCGAAAGTGGTGAGGACAGCGGAAACAAAGTGATCTTCCGGGGAGAACAGGGGAGTACCAATCTGGAAGGGCTCACGCGGGTGATGGTCTCCAGCGATACCGGCGGCAAATTCAAGTTGAGCGTGCTTTGCGAGCGTAGCGGCACGAAGGCGCACTTCGATGAGATTACGTTCGAGGGGGGTGGGCCACCAGCGTGAGATGTCCCCAGTCCAGCATTTATTCCCCATCCAGGAGCAAGGGTCATGGCACTGAAACACATTGGCGATCTGCAGGAAAAACGGCGTTCCGCTTTGCTTGATTACTGCATCGGCCATGCGAGCCGGGCGAAATACCCTTTTGTGGAAACCTTGGCAGATTTGTTCGAACTGCTGCGCATGGATCCGCTGGACACCTACGCTGTGAAAAGTTCTTGGGTGGCCGAAGCGACCAGTTGCGCGCAACAGTACATTCACGCGGTGTACCGCAAACTTGAACCCGGTTATCCCAATCACCAGTTTCCCGCCAGCGATCTGGAAGAGTGGGGACTGTGCAACAACATTTCTGACTGGGCTGCCTTGCAGTTGATCAGGATTTACCCGGAACAAGTCGTCAACCCGTTTGTCCGCCAACGCAAGAGCAGCCTGTTCAAAACCCTCGAAAACGACTTGAACCAGACCCGCTTGAATGCCGATTCGGTGCAGGCGGCCTTGCAGAACTATCTGCAAGGCTTCGAGCAGACCTGCGATCTGGATGTCATCAGTTGCTACATGCACGGCCACACGCCTGACCGCGCCGATTACTATTTTGTCGGTCGTCAGCGGGTGCCGCCGTTCCTGTACTTCTGGCGCAAGGCCGAGATTGAGCTCACGTCCACCTGCGTTGCTGTCAATCCGGCGGCCTGGGGCGAATGGCGGGAAGTGGGGATCCAGCCAGCGTATCGGGTGCTGGATATTCGCGCGGTATTCTGGAACGGTCGGTTGTGTCTGGTCTGGGCCGAGTGGAGTGACAAGGTCGAAGGTAAAACGGATGACGACTTCATCCCCGACAAACTGAGCGTCAACCTGGCCTTCATGACGCAGAACGGTCAATGGTCGGCGCCGCTGACTTTGTACAGTGCGCAAGCAGAGCCCGAGGATGCCGAGGATTTTCAGCTGATTGCCACGGTGTGGATCGATATGGGGTCTCCCAAAGGCAAGCTGGGGGTGTTGATTCCGGTGAAGGACAACGAATCAACTCCGGTAAAACCGGTGATACACAGGATT
This sequence comes from Pseudomonas sp. SCA2728.1_7, assembly GCF_018138145.1. Taxonomy (NCBI): domain Bacteria; kingdom Pseudomonadati; phylum Pseudomonadota; class Gammaproteobacteria; order Pseudomonadales; family Pseudomonadaceae; genus Pseudomonas; species Pseudomonas sp. SCA2728.1_7. The sequence continues at coordinate 5,587,856 of NZ_CP073104.1, forward strand.
TACGATGTGCTGATGCGGCCCGACCTGACTGACGCAGGTGGCTGGCTGGATGTCGCGCAAGACCGGTTTAAAACGCCCGAGACGGTGCAGCATCCATTTAACCTTCAGGTGACGATGACCAGCGCGGTAAAGCCTGTCGGTTCCATGGCGGGTTATCTCGATCTCCGGGCCACGGCCCAGCGTGTCGACGAGAAAGATGTGCTGACCGTCAATGGTTTTTGCAGGCCTACGGGGCTGCCCGCCGGCGTTCCAGTAGAGTTCGAATTGACCTTGGTCGGCGGTGCCGCTACGGATCCTGGGCCTATTAAAGCGAAGTTTTCGCAAGCCGGAGACTGGGCCACTGCATCGCTGAAATTCGAACGTGACAAAGGTACTTGGCCCAGAGGCACAACCTTCACTCTCAACGCTACGGAAACCGGGTTTGGCGGCAAGGAATTCAAACTCGACATCGTCAATCTGGCGGACTTCACTCCGCCAAAACTGCTGAAAAACACCACCGATTCCGCGCAGTTTATTGCCTACGAATTGCCGGTTCCCTACCTGAAATACAGTCGCCTGAACTCACAGTTCGGCCCTGAACTGGTACTGCGTTCCAGTATCTCCGTCGACGCTGTGCTGGACTGGGATACACAGTTTCTCGTGGAGCCACCGCCAACCGGCAGTGAGTTCGACGAGCCCAACGGTGCTTTCGATGGTGCCAACGGGTTGCACTACTGGGAGTTGTTTTTCCATCTGCCGCATCTGGTGTACACGCGTCTGCGCGATGAAGAGCGTTTTGCCGATGCGCAGAAATGGCTGCACTACGCGTTTGATCCGCAAGCCATCGCCGATCCCGACAGCCCCGCCCCCAAAGTGTCGTACTGGCGCTGCCGGCCGTTGGCGAACGACGCCGGCAATCCCGGCTGTGAGGCACTGGCCCCCGCCGATCCGGATGCCATCGGCTATTCAGCGCCCAAGCACTTCAGGATTTTGATGTTCTGCGAGTACGTGAAAAATCTCATGGCTTGGGGCGACTGGTATTACCGTCAACTGACCCGCGACAGCCTGGTGGCGGCCAAATTGTGTTATGTGCAAGCCGAATTCCTGATGGGCAAGCCGCCTGTGGCCCGAGCGGTGAATCGCTGGCAAACCGCTACTGTGGCAAGTCTGTTGGGCGCAAGCAGTAGCCGTCCGGCGCTGGAGGCGTTTGAACAGTCGCTCGCCTTCAGTCTGGCGGATGTCCCGTCCGGTTCCGATATTGCGCCAAAGCTCGGTTTGTTGGCTGCCGGGCCGTTCAGGATTCCCATCGATCAAGCGTTGATGGATTTGTTTGACGCTCCGGGTCAACGTCTGCACAACTTGCGCAACAACCTCACCCTCGATGGCAAACCGCTGGATATCCCGCTTTTCAGCCCGCGGTCCGATCCCAACGAGTTGCTGCGCTTTCTGGCTTCGGATGGCGTGGGTGGGCCACGGCCGATGGGCGGGCGGTTGGTTGTCGGCGCGTTTCGCTGGCGCACCGTTCACGACATCGCCTCGCGTGCGGTGCAGGTGCTAGAGGGGTTCGGCAATCAGGTACGCGATATGCTCGAACGACGCGCGCGTGCCGAGCAGGAAGAACTGCAGCAAACACATCTGGTGGAATTGGGCGACTACTCCCGAACCGTGCAGGAGCAGTCCATCGCTCAACTGGAGGCCAGCGTCAGGGCGCTGGAGCAGAGCCGGGACGTGGCGCTACAGCGGCAGCAGGCCTACGCGCAGCGCTATAACGAGGACGTGTCGGCGGTTGAATATCAGGTCATGGCGAGCTTGAAACAGTCGAAAACCCATGCCTTGACCGCCAAAATCCTCAAACCCACCGGAGCGGTCATCGCGGCGTTGCCAAAAATCTTTGGCGTGGCCAATGGCGGGATGAAACCCGAAAATGCGATCGATGCCGTGTGCTTCAGCCTGGAAATCGCCGCATCGATGTTGCAAATCGACGCCGACGGTCAGGCCACTACCGAAAGTTACCGTCGCCGCCGCAACGAATGGGCGCTGCAACGTGATCAGGCCGAGTCCGAGGCCGCCGGCCTCAGTGTGCAGGTCGAGGCACAACGCCATGCGGTCACCGCGGCTCGCACGAACCTTGCACAAACCCTGCGGGCCAATGCTCAGGCGCTGGCGGTTTACAACTTCCTGAAAAAGCGCGCGAGCAATGCCGAGTTGTTTGGCTGGATGCTTGGCCAGTTCCAGGCTTTGTACTATCAGACCTATGACGCCGTGATCAGCCTGTGCCTCAGTGCCCAGGCGTCGCTGAATGCTGAAACCGGCGATTACGATGCGCAAATTCCCTTGCCCAATGTGTTTCTGGAACAACGTCATGGTTTGACAGCCGGCGAGCATTTGCGCGTGCATTTGCTGCGGATGGAGCGCGAATATCTGCAGCGCTACGAGCGTCGGCAGGAGTTGGTGAAAACCGTTTCCTTGCGCAAATTGTTCAACGACAAGGTTGACCCGCAGCCTGGTATCGCCAGCTGGGACGTTGCGCTCGCCCAGCTACAGACAACCGGCACACTGGAATTCCAGCTGACCCAGTTGCTCTTCGATCGTGATCATCCGGGACACTTCTGCCGGCAGATCAACTCAGTGGAAATCGACCTGCCGGTGCTGACCGGACCGTTCGAGGATGTGCGGGCGACCTTGCTGCAGATCTCAAGCAAGACGGCCACCCGGGCAACGACGCAGTCAGTGCAGTACTTGCATAAACCTGGGGACGTGGCGCCTGGCGACGTGTTGATCAATTTGCGCAGTGGCCAGCAAATCGTGTTGTCGGTCGGGATCGCCGACAACGGTCTGACGGCCATGAAACCCGATGAAGGCTTGCTCAATAGCTTCGAGAACACCGGCGCGGTGTCGAAGTGGATGCTGTTTTTCCCTTGGCATTTGAAGCAACCGCAAAAAGACATGCTGCTCTCCATGACCGACTGCATCGTGCGTATCCGCTACACGGCCAAGGTTGGCGAGCCGACCTTTGTCAGCAAAGTAATTGATCTGGTTGACGAATTTGAAAGTGCCGCGCGCAACAGTCAGGTCAAAGGAGTGGGCCAGTCATGAATGAGCCGATCGTTCAAGCGAAGCGGAATCTGCTGTTCAATGGTGATTTCAGCGAAGGGACACAGGGCTGGAAAAAAAGCGGTCTTTCGATCGGTGTATCGGAAGACTGGTTCGCCGAGGAGCGAATCATACTGCTGCACCTCTCTCATAACAGTGCTGTCAGCCAGGAGTTGGAAGTCCCCAGGAAAACCGCCAGCGATGCGCAATACCGGCTGAGTTTCCTGTGCGAGACGATCCACCAGCAGTCGGGATGGCTATACCTCTTCAAGGGTTCGGAAGAAATATTGAAGGTAGAGCTGAAACCCGCGGTTGGCCGCAACCATGAAGAGGATGTGGCCCGATTGGCGGCCGGGCAACCTTTGGAGTTTGTCCCGAATGAATATGAGCAAGCGCTGAATTCACCACTCGACGCCGGCGATAAGCTTCGTATAGAGATCAATAGTCCGCAAAACAACGATGGGGATTACCACTCGAAAGTGCGTATTACCCGCATCAACCTCCAGTTGCACCTGGCCCCGTTGAAACTGCAAACCATGAAACTGGATGATCAGGTTCTGGACGAGGGCAGCACGTTGTATTTTTGTCTGGGGGCAACCGACGACAACCCACACAGTTTGACGTGCGAACCTGAACCGGAGAATGCCTGGGAGAATACCGAGGCAGCACTGACCCTTACTGATAATCCACAGCAAGCGATCATCGTCAAACCGGGGCCGGAGGTTGAACAGTTGCTGACAGGGAAATGGTCGTTCTACTGTCCAGTGGTCGGTGATGGGGATCTATATTCGCTCAAGCTGAACCTGATCAACCGCTACAACTCAGAGCCTTATACGATCCCGGTATCGCTGGGACATCATCGCCTGGAGTTTCGCGAGAGACTCGAAGCCGCGTATCACCCGGTACTGGAACATCAGCAAAGCGTGCGTCTGGGCGTGCGGGTGGCGTCTTTCTATACGCATCAGCCCCTCGCGGGTCAGACGGTCAACTGGTCGACGGAAGAGCGGGTGATAGCAGCCTCTGTGTCCGATGAGTACGGTTGGGCTTACGTTGTTTTTGAGCCGGCGAAGGCGGGAGAAGTGGTCGTCGTGGCGTCGGTCGAGAGTCGTTACTACGCCAATGGGGTTTACACCGAACCGTTCACGGTGCACGTACTGCCCACTGATCCGTGGAAGGACTTGCGCGCCGTTGTCGAGGATACCGAGACAGCCTGGGATGCGAACGGTTATCCGAATCGTGGCGACATCTATGACTTGCAGGTGCGTCTGCCGCAAAACAGTCCATTGCTGGACACTGAGCTGTCCTTGCATTCGAGTGGCGACAGTCATCAACAACTGGGCGTCGATGTCAGTCCACCCCTTGCGAAGTGGGTGCCGGTCACACCGTCCGACACGCACTGGACGCTGCGCTGTGGTGATGAGCTCGACGGCCGTTTCCTGCTGTCGCTGATTTGCTCGAAACTGTTGCTGCCATCGCCGGGCAAACCGATGTCGCTGGCGCGCAATCGGGTCAGGGTCGGCGATGTGCGCGAAGCCAACAAATTTCCGGTGGTCGATGAGCAGGAAAGCGTGTTGTTGCGTGTGCAAGTCGTGCATGAGACGGCATTCGCTGACGGTGACCCGGTTCGTAACGCGTTGGTCGACTGGCACACGCCTGAAGGCATTATTACTGCCCGGACCGGGGCTGGTGGCTGGGCAAACGTGTTCTACCCCCCATCAGCAGCCCGTGATTTGAAGGTCACCGCCCACATCAAGGCGCACCCGGAAGCCGTGCCGATCACTCGGGAGTTCGAGGTCCGGGCGATCGCTACCAGCCCCTGGAAGAGCGAGGTCGAGATCCGGTTGGATGGTGAGGTCGTCGAACGCAATACGCTCGGTCTGGTTTGTCGAAAAGGGCGTTCGCACACCTTGAGCGTCACCCCTTTGCCGGGCAGTCCTTGGGTCGGCAAAGCCATCAGCCTGCACTGGCGTGGCGATGATCCCGATATCGGTTTACAGCCTTCCGATTTGGGGAAAGGCAAACCTTTGGCAGCGGCGGGGGTGCAATGGACGCTGAGTTCAGCGGCGCAAGACAGCACCAGCAGGCTGTTTGAGCTGGAGCTGCGTCTGGAAGGTATCGACAGTGTTCGAGAGTTGTCCGGGCGCCTGTTGTCTGTAGATTTGAGTACGGAGGTCAGCCTGCTGCTGGATCAGATCCGGGCTGCGCCGGACGAACAAGCGCTTTATCCGTGTCTGCGCGCCATTCACTGTTTCAATGTGTTGCCCAATGCGTTAAGCCCGCTGTTGGGGTTGCAGGCCGCGCTGAGTTGGTTGGGCGATTCACCAGAGCAGCTCAATGCAACGATTGTCCCCCCGCTGGATGATTTCCAGTTATTGAGTGATGGAGGGGCGATCTGGAAGCTGAATTTTTCCGCCAGCGAGCAGCCCGGTCGATTCGCGCTGAAGTTTGCCTTTCCTGAGCTGGGTTATGTCTCCGAAGCCAAATCGATGGTGTTGGGCCATAACAAAGTGAGGATCCATGCCTTGCGCGAAGCAGCCGTGGATCCGGTCGTGGGCCAGGCCCCCGCCTGGCTGTGGGTACAGGTGTATTCGCATTTCACCGACCGTCCGGTGGAGCTGGTTTCGGTGAAATGGTGGGACGGCATGGATGGCACGACAACGTCCACCGACTCCGAGGGCTGGAGCGGTTTCGACTTCCGTCCAAAAACCGGCGGCATGCATTCGGTGACGGCGCTGGTGGACAGCTACTTTGACAACTTCGAAGACACTCGCACGGTAGCCGTCAAAGCGCAGCTAACGGATCCGTGGGCCGGCTTGATGGTCAGTTTCGACAACAAGCCGGAACAACTGTGGGGTGAGAAAACCTGTTTCCCGCGCCGCAAGGGCCAGCACCGGATCGATGTGAAAGCCGCGGCCAACAGCGCATTGCAGGATCACGGTCTGGCACTGGGGATGACAGGGGCCGGGCCAATGGAACTGGGCATACGCTTCGATGAGCCCGCGCTCGGCGAATTCAAGCGTTTCAGTGAGAACGGACTCACCTACTTCTATTCCGTTGGAGATCTGAAAAATGCCCGTTTCGGGCTGTGTTTTGCTTCCGAACGCTTGGCGAGTCTTTCTCCCGTCAACGCGATGTCTTTGGGGGAAGGCGCACAAGTGGTGAAAATCGCCGAGCGTTCGCGGGTCAGTCAGACCTTGCTTTGGGGCGAGGCGGTGTCTGAACAGATCACCGTTGTTTCTGCCATCAGTGGCAGGCCGATGGTGGGGATGACCGTTGTCTTTCGCAATGAGGATCTTGGCGAGGTGACGACGACCACCAACTTCTACGGCGTGGCGCGGATCCGCTTTGTGCCCAAGACTCCCGGAGCGGCGCAACTGATCGCGACGGTGGGGGATGCGCAGTATTCGGAATCGATTTCGTTGCCGTTCTTCCTTCATGCGCCTCGAGAGATCAAAGACCTGTTCAGCGACAATTTGACCGGTTATCCGGGGCAAGAGATTTCAGCGCAGGCTTTGGTGGTTTCAGCTACCGGCGAGCCTTTGGCCAATGTCGAAGTGATCTGGGAGTGCGACAACAAACCATTGCCGACAACGCTGACGGATGCCGAGGGCAAGACGAAGGTGTATTTGGTCCTTGGCATGTCACAAAAGTTTTTACTATGCGCATCGGTGAAGGGCGGGGTAGCGGGATGGAACGTCAGGACGTTGATCCTCGATATCGTCGAGTCACGTTTTGCGGCCGTCGAGTCGGTTGTCGCTACACCCAATCCGGTTCCGGTCAATCAGTTGGTGACGATGACCGCGCGGATCGTCGACAAGCAATCGCGAAAACCCATGCCATTCAGAAAAATTCTGGTGTCACGCAACAATGCGCCCTTTATCGAGGGGCTTACCGACAGAGAGGGGAAATACACCAGCGTTGGCAGGCCTGTGCAGGTGCCGCAAGTCATGTCTATGACCGTCAAGGTCGAAAATCCTGACGGTTCTTCGGACACTGGCAGCGTACAGGTCGAGGTGGTGACTTGATCAAAGCGCCGCACTTCTTTTCCAGCTCAGATACCGCGTCACCAGTTCGGCCCCCAACTCGGCGGGCCGAACATCCACCACCGGAACCCCATGAGCACTCAACCGCTCATGGAGTTCTGCCCGTTCATTCAGGTAACTCACCGTGCCGCAGTAAGCCAACGCCTCGGGCAGGGTTTGCACCGCTGACTGGCGTAACGTATCCAGTGTCTCTTCGCGCAGACTGGCGACCAGTACCCGATGTTGTGCGCTCAGGCGTTTGACCGCGCTCAGCAGTTCCTCATCGTCCTCATCGCGCAGGTTGGTCACCAGCACCACCAAGGCCCGGCGCTTCTGTCGCGTCAGCAGTTGATTGGCAGCGGCCTGATAATCGGCAGGGCGTTGCGTGCTGTCGAGGTCATAAACCGTGTTCAGCAACACGTTCAGTTGGCCGCTGCCTTTGACCGGCGCGAGGTGGCGTGGGTGTTCGCTGGCGAAGGTACTCAGGCCCACCGCATCGCCCTGGCGCAACGCCACATAACTGAGCAGCAGGCAGGCATTGAGCGCGTGGTCGAAGTGCGACAGTTCATCATCCTGGCTGCGCATGCGTCGGCCACAGTCGAGCATGAAAATGATTTGCTGGTCGCGCTCGTCCTGATATTCGCGGGCAATCGGTGTGCGTTGACGGGCGGTGGCTTTCCAGTCGATCTGACGCAGGCTGTCGCCTTCGCGGAATTCGCGCAGTTGGTGAAACTCCAGACCCTGACCGCGACGTTGCCGCTGGCGTACGCCGAGCTGGCTGAGCCAGTTGTCCACGGCCAGCAACTCACCGCCGTAGAGCCGGGCGAAGTCGGGGTAGACACGGGTCTGGTCGCGGACATTGAGCAGGCGTTTGCCTGACCATAACCCCAAAGGGCTGGGCAGGTTGATTTCGCAGTGGCTGAAGTTGAAATGCCCGCGTTTGAGCGGGCGCAGACGGTAGCCGAGCAGGCTGCGCTGGCCGGGTTGCAATTCAATCGACAGTGGCAGGTTTTCGAAACTCAGGCCTTCTGGCGGATGGTCGAACAGTTGAATGTGCATCGGCTCGCTGAAGTCATGTTCGACTTCCAGACGCACTTCACCCCAACGGCCGAGTGCAAGACTGCCGGGCATTTGTCGAGTGACGCGTGGCGTCGGCAGACGTTTGAGGCGCAGCGCATCCAGTATCGCCAAGGCCAGCAACGCCAGCAGCAAGCCCCAGTTGATCGAGATCAGGCTCGCCGAGATCTCGATCTCCAGTGCGCGCAATGTGCCCAGCACAATGCCGATGGCCAGCAACAAGGCCAGCCAGATCAACAGCAGGCGCGAGGGTTTCACAGACGCGGCGCCGCAATCTGCTCAAGCAGTTGCTGGAGCACTTGATCGACCTGCAGGCCTTCGATATCCAGCTCCGGGGCAATGCGCACCCGATGACGCAGCACCGCCAGCGCGCAGCCTTTGACGTCGTCGGGAATCACGAACTCACCCCCACGCAGCAAAGCGCGAGCGCGGGCACAACGCACCAACGCAATCGAGGCGCGCGGCCCGGCGCCGAGGGTCAGCCCCGGCCAGGTGCGCGTGCTGCGCGCCAGGCGCACGGCGTAATCGAGCACCTGATCGTCCAGCGGCAAGTCACTGGCGATGCGTTGCAAGGCTTGCACGTCCTTGGCTTGCAACACGGTGCGCAGTGGTTGCACATCGAGCATGTCGGCGCGGGTCGAACGGCAGACCTGACGCACCATGTTCAACTCCTGATCGGCGTCGGGATAATCCATGCGCACCTTGAGCATAAAACGGTCGAGTTCCGCTTCGGGCAGGGGATAGGTGCCTTCCTGCTCAATGGGGTTTTGCGTCGCCAGAACCATGAACGGTTGCGCGATCGGCAGGGCGCGACCTTCGAGCGTGACCTGACGCTCCTGCATCGCTTCGAGCAAGGCTGCCTGGGTTTTTGCCGGTGCGCGGTTGATCTCGTCGGCCAGCAACAGGTTGGTGAACAACGGGCCTTTGCGCAGCTTGAACTGCTCGGTTTGCAGGTCATACACGGCGTGGCCGGTGACGTCGCTGGGCATCAGATCCGGAGTGAACTGAATCCGCGCAAACTCGCCGCCGAAGCAACGGGCCAATGCCCGTACCAGCAGGGTTTTACCCAGCCCCGGCACGCCTTCGAGCAGCACGTGGCCGCCGGCGATGAGCGCCGTCAGCACGTCGTCGATCACCTGATTCTGGCCGATCAGGGCCTTCTGCAATTCGCCGCGCACTGCCTGCGCCAACTGGCTGGCACGCTGGCGTTGCTGGGCGGCGTGGCTGGCGCTGCCGGGCTCGATCTGTTCAGTCATAGCGTGTTCCTCAGAGTTTGCAGGTGGGCGACCTGGCGGCAGAAATCGGTGCTGGATATGCGCCGGTTCGGCACCGGGCTCAGGGCCTGGCTGATAGCGCGGGTGGGTTGCCGGGTCAGGCGCGACAACGCCAGCCATTGTTCGGCAACGTTCAATTGATCAAAGCCAGGATGCCGGCGACGGGCGCGGCGCAGTACATCCTGTTGCAGGGCTTGCAGCAGCGCTTGTTGACCGTTGTGGCGCAACAGGAAATCGGCACTGGCACGCAGGTGTTCCTGCAATTGCCGACGTCCACTCGGAGCGGGCAATTGCAGTGGGCCGTTGCGCACACCGACGTGCCAGAGCCACAGGCCGATCAAGGCGAGCAGGGCGACGATGGCTTGCGGGAAGTAGCGCCAGAGCAAGGTCAGCAGGCCGTCGTGCTCGGTGTTGTAGATCAACGCAACGTCGGTGTCGGCGCTCAGGTACCAGAGCAGCCAGGCGTTGTCGTATTGGCTGATGGTGTTGTTTTTCCACAACTCGGCGTCGGTGACCACGGTGATCGTGCCAAGGCTGTAGGGCAGCTGCATCATGTGCGTGGCCTTGGCACTGTTGGCCCAGGCTTGCGCAAGATTCTTCGGGTCGTCGAGGTGGAAGTCGGTGTCGAAACCGGCGTAGGCCGGTGCGTCTTCGTCTTCCAGATAGAGTTTGGTCAGTTTCGGAAAGCGATCTGGCTCAACGTCGGCGGGCAAGTCTTTCAGATCCTTGCTCAGGGATTGATGCAGTTGCACCCGGTCGAGCAACAGGTCGTTGCTTTGTCTGGTCTGCTCATCCCACAGCGATTCGGCGACGAATACCAGACGCCCGCCGGCGCGCGTCCAGTTCAGGATCTGATCGACCTGACGCGGAGTCATGCGAGAGCGGTCGTTGAACAGCAGAAGCGTATGCCGGCGCGGATCGATATCGGGGAGCACCGCGAGGCTTTCGGCATGGCTGACCATGAGCCCACGCTCACGTAAAAAGATCTCCGCCGCCAGATAAGGATTGGCTTGCGCGGCGGGCGAGGGGCCGTGATCGACTTCTTCCTGATAAGGCTTGGCCTTGAGGTAGAGGAAAACGCTCAGCGCGCCCAGCAGCAAGGCGATCAACGCAGCGATCCAGCACAGTGTCCGGCGACTCAACGGGCAGCTCCGGGGCCAAACAAGGCGCGCCAGCCATCACACAATTCCTGTTGCATGGACGCCGGTGGTACGCGATGCCCGTAGGCCATGTTCTGCCAGTGATTGGTCAGTTTGCGGCTGAAGGCGAGCAGTTCGGCGCGCTGCAATTGCTCCACGTGTGCCAGCACCTGGAGTTCGGTGTCGGCGGGTTTCAGGGTCAGGTCGAAGTCGTGGAACAGATGGCTGAGCAGCCCTCGATACAGCAGGCCCAGCGCTGCACGGGGTTGGCTTTGCCAGAGTTGTTCGGCATGGGCGGCGATGTCGTCAGGCAAGGTGTCGCGGTTCAAATCCAGACCGAAGGCTTGCTGCGGCAACGCGCGTTTCGGTTTGGCAGGCAACCTCGGTCGGCGGCTGACGAAGGCTTGCAGAAACTCGCGATAACGCCAGATCAGCCAGCCCAGCGCAGCAATGACCGCGCCCCACAAAAGCACCTCGATGACCTTCGCCAGCACGTTCAAGTGTTGCCCGTCGAGCCAGCCCAGCAGGGTTTTCAGCCACTGCGGCGCTTCACCCGGTGTTTGCGCTTCGGCAGGTTTCGCCGGGTCGTCGCCAAAGCGATAGCGGGTGACGGATTCCTTGTTCTTGAACGGCGGGTGCTCAAGCAGTGCCTTGATGCTGTCACGGGATGCCTGACTGGTGAGTGGCTGATTCAACAGTCGCGGCGCCTGTGGACTGTCATCCGGCTCGGCGGCCCACGCGGAAGGCACATTCGGCAGCAGCAGAAAGACCGCCAGCAGCACCCCCAAAACACCGTTGTTGAGACGCTGTCGCAAGCGGCGGAACACCAACTCGATATCCCATGCTTCCAGCTGTGTGCGGCGGTTCAGATAAAGGCTGAAGCCGCAGGCGACGTAGATCGGCTCCCACACCACCAGCACCAGCGCGTAGAAAACATTGGTCAGGTGTTCGAGCCAGCGCCAGTCGTGATCCGCTGCGAAGATCAGTGATTGCCAGTCCCAATCTGTTTCGATCTGCTGCGGCAACAGCATATAGAACAGCACCATCAGGCCGATCCACAGCGCAGTCTCCAGATGCACGCCGATAATGGTCAGCCACTGCGCGGCACCGGCGTTGCGTTGCAGCAGCACTTGCAGGCGTTGCTGTCGGGCATTGCCATCGAGGCCTTCGAGTTGCACTACCGGCAGCAGAAAGCTGCGACTCAAACTCAAGCGGCGCCAGGTCAGGCTGGCCAGCAGTTGCGGTTTGAGCAGGCGCGGCCATTCGCGCAAGGCTTGTTTAAGTGTCGGCGTTTCGCCGAACAGCGCTTTCGACAGGATGTACAGCGGCAGGCGTTCATACGCTGGTTTCAGCCACCAGAAGATAAACACCGCCAGTGACGGCGAATCCCAGAACAACAGGCTGAGCAAAGCGAACAGCGGCAAGGTGACGATCGCCCAACTGGTCATCAGCAGACGGCGATGTTGCTGGCTCATCAGCACGCCGAGGTCCATGGCCTCCCATGTAGTGCGCGGACGGATCACCACGGTGGCGTCACTCAGGCGCATGGCGGGTCCTTCCGGCGAACAACAGATAGACCACGACCAAAGCCCAAAGCCCGGCGCCGACCAGATATTTGGTCAGCGGCGTGACGCTGGTTTTCGATGACCAATAGGCTTCGATAAACGCAGCAATCAGCAGGAACAACATCACGCCGCACACCAGCAGCACACTTTTGCGCGCCGCCCGTTTAAGCGCTTCGCTGCGGGTCAGCCGCCCGGGAGCGATCAACGCCCAGCCGAGTTGCAGACCGGCCGCGCCGGCGAGGGCGATGGCGGTGAGTTCAAAGGCGCCGTGGGCGATGACGAATGACCAGAAGGTCTGGCCGAAACCGATCTCGCTGAGATGCCCGGCGACCGCGCCGATGACCATGCCGTTGTAGAACAGAAAGAACGCACTGCCCACGCCCATCAGCAAACCGCTGGCGAAGGTCTGAAAGGCGATGCCGATGTTGTGCATCACGTAGTAACCGAACATCACCCAGTCTTCGCTGGCCGCACGTTCGGCGGGGCGTCCGAGGTGGCCGGCGACCGGGTCGTACATGCCTTGCATCTCGCGCACTTGATCGGCGGGGATCAGGTTGTAGACCAGTTCGGGAAACACATACACCAACACGCCGACGCTGATCAGGCTGCCGAAGAACAGCAGGCTGGCGACCAGCACAAAAGGCCATTCGGCGCGCACCAGACGTGGGAAGTCGGCGAGGATGAAACTCAGCAGATTGGCGCCGAGTCGGCTGCGATGACGGTACAGCTGTTGATGTCCGCGCAGTACTTGTTGCTGCAGCGAATCGATGAGGAAACTGCTGTAACCACGCTCCTGAGCCAGCGCCAGATGTTGGCAAAGCCGTCGATAGGCCTTGGGGAAGCCGCCGACTTGCGAGGTGTCCTTGCCATGTTCGAGGCGTTCGAGGGCCAGCGCAAAACGCTCCCATTCGGCCTTGTGGCGACTTTCGAAAAGGCTCTGCTTCATGTCGGGCCCAACAAACCGCGAGCGATGCCGTTGAGTTCAGCGACAGCTTTGGGAGCAGAAATATGCAAAGGCTGGGCGAGCAGCGCCGCCAGTTCATTGACCCGCGCTGGCGATAAATCACCTTGGCGCTCGGCAAAACCCAGCACGGCGCGTTGTTCGGCGAGTGTCAGGGCAACAGGTGAGCGGCGAGGTTCGGCATCAGGCAGTTGCGGACGCATCAGCGGACGTTCGCTATAGATCACCAGCGTACCGGCAGCCATGTCACCGAGGCGTTTGAAGGCCGGGTGGTGCAGGCAACTGAGGGTGCCGAGGAAGTAGCCGAAGGGCAGCAGATCGACAAAACGCAGCAGATTGCGCAGCAGTGAGGCCGACCAGCCAATCGGTGTGCCGTCGTCGTGCACCACGCGCAGCCCCATCCACTGTTTACCCGGCGAGCGGCCCTGACGCAGCACTTCGAACAGCACCATGTACCACCAGCTGATCGCAAACAGCAGCAGCGAACCAAGACCCATGCCGAGCTTGCCGAGAAACGCCAGGGCGATGAACAGCACGCCCATGATCACGCCGCGTATGGCCAGATCGATCGCGAAGGCCACGGCACGCACCATCAACCCGGCAGGACGCAACGGCAGGTCGATACCTTCCGGCGTTTCGACCTGATGCCGCGTATCCAGCGGCGGGGCCAGCGGTGCTTTCCTTGGCGGTGCTGTGGGCTCGAGCATGGGCTACCTGATGTTCGCCTGTTCGGGATGCAAGTGAGGCCGATGCTAGCAGCCTCTCGGGGGAAAACGACATAACTATGTATTGCACATCGTAAAGCGCGAAGTGTTTGAATGACGCGAGGCTGGCCGCGAGCGCGGTCGAGCGCCTAGACTTTGCCGATCTTCAGTTCAGGAACCGCCTGTGACTTCAATCTTCTGGTACGACTACGAAACCACTGGCATCAATCCGCGTAATGATCGCCCGTTGCAGGTGGCCGGGATTCGCACCGACCATGCGCTCAATGAAATCGACGAGCCGGTCAATCTCTACTGCCAGCCCAGCGAAGACATCCTGCCGCATCCGGCCGCTTGCGCGATCACCGGCATCACCCCGAGCCAGCTCGCCGAAAAGGGTTTGAGCGAAGCGGACTTCATGACGCGGGTGCACGCTCAACTGGCGGCACCCGGCACCTGCGGCGCCGGTTACAACACGCTGCGTTTCGACGACGAGATGACCCGTTACAGCCTGTATCGCAATTTTTTCGACCCGTACGCCCGGGAGTGGCAGGGCGGCAACAGCCGTTGGGATCTGATCGATGTGGTACGCGCCGCCTATGCGTTGCGTCCTGACGGCCTGGTCTGGCCGACCGATGACGAAGGCCGGGTGACGCTCAAGCTCGAACGCCTCACAGCGGCGAACAATATCGATCATGGTCACGCCCACGAAGCCTTGTCAGACGTGCGCGCCACCATCGCACTGGCGCGGTTGATCCGCGAGAAACAGCCAAAACTGTATGACTGGCTGTTCCAGTTGCGCAGCAAGCAAAAGGTCATGGATCAGATTCGTCTGCTGCAGCCACTGGTGCATATTTCCGGGCGTTTCTCGGCCGCGCGCAGTTATGTCGGTGTGGTGCTGCCATTAGCCTGGCATCCCAAAAACCGTAACGCCTTGATCGTCTGCGATCTGCACCTCGACCCGCAGGGGTTGCTTGATCTGGACGCGCAGACCCTGCGCCAGCGGTTGTACACGCGTCGCGATGATTTACTGGAAGGCGAGCTGCCGGTACCGCTCAAGCTGATTCACATCAACCGTTGCCCGGTGGTGGCGCCGCTTTCGGTTTTGCGCGCGCAAGATCAGCAACGGCTGGGGCTGGACATGGCGCTGTATCAACAGCGAGCACTGCGGCTAACTGACGCACAACAAAGTTGGAAAGATAAAGTTGCAGAGATTTATGTCAGTGAAGATTTCACGCCGAGCGAGGATCCGGAACAACAGTTGTACGACGGATTTATCGGCGACCGCGACCGGCGTCTATGTGAGCAAGTCAGGAGCGCCGACCCGGCACAACTAGCGCAAGAGCAATGGCCTTTCGATGACGAACGTTTGCCCGAATTACTCTTTCGATATCGCGCACGTAACTTTCCCGAGACGTTGAATTTCGAAGAGCAAGAGCGCTGGAGAATATTTTGTCAGCAGCGTTTGTCCACGCCTGAGTTCGGCGCACCGAATACCTTGAAATCTTTTACCGAGGCGGCCGAGCAATGGTCGCTTAATGCCACGCCGATGCAGAGTGAGGTGCTCAATGAATGGCAGAATTATGTCCAGGCATTGCGCAAACGTTTGAATCTTTGAAATCGAACATGACCGGGCTTAAATGCCGGGCATAAAAAAACGCCAGCATTCGCTGGCGTTTGTTTTTTCGCGGATCGCTCTGCGAAGGCGTTACGGCTTAGCCCAGCAGGGTAGCCCAGCCTTCAACCACGTCACCGCCCCACTTGGCTTTCCACTCTTTCAGAGTTTTGTGGTTGCCACCTTTGGTTTCGATGACTTCGCCGTTGTGCGGGTTTTTGTATTGTTTAACTTTGCGAGCACGCTTGGTGCCGGTAGTTTTTACAGCGCCGCCACGTGGAGCTTTGGTTTTTGCTTCCGGGTCCAGCAGCGCGATGATGTCACGCAGCGACTTGGAGTATTCGCCCATCAGGGTGCGCAGTTTGCCTTCGAATTCCAGCTCGGTTTGCAGTTTGTCGTCTTGGGACAGGTTCTTCAAACGGGCTTGCAGCTCTTTGATAGCTTCTTCGGTGGCGCGATATTCGTTGATCAAGGACATGATTACTACCTTAGTAGAGTGCGGGATGGCAGGGTGACAGTGCCGCAATAATAGTCAGGCTGTTTCATCAAGTAAACATTTAACCGGAGTTTTTATTTAAATTAGTTACGAGAAACTGCGTTCTATTGAATATTCAGTTAAATAGTGTGATCCAGTCATCACAGATATTCACAGTTGCCTGATCAAGCGATGTCACACGCTGGCCCTCAGCTTGATGGTGACGCCAGCGAAAAACCGGAGTGCCGGGCCTGGCGCGCACCGATGCTGATCAATACTGCAGTTTTCCCCCGCAGCCGCTAGAATGGCGGCCTTTGCGAAGTTCTGGAGTTTCCCCCTCATGCGCACTTTCCGCCTGGTGATTTCTTGCCCGGACCGCGTTGGCATTGTTGCCAAAGTCAGTAATTTTCTGGCAGCCCACAACGGCTGGATCACCGAAGCGAGCCACCACTCGGACAATCAAGTGGGCTGGTTCTTCATGCGTCACGAAATTCGTGCCGATTCGCTGCCTTTCGGTATTGAAGTGCTGCGCGAGAAGTTTGCACCGATCGCCGAAGAGTTTTCGATGGACTGGCGCATCACCGACACCGAGCAGAAAAAGCGTGTCGTGCTGATGGCCAGCCGCGAGTCTCACTGCCTTGCTGACTTGCTGCACCGCTGGCACAGCGATGAACTGGACTGCGAAATCTCCTGCGTGATTTCCAACCACGATGACCTGCGCAGCATGGTCGAGTGGCACGGCATTCCTTACTACCACGTTCCGGTCAATCCGCAAGACAAGCAACCGGCCTTCGACGAAGTGTCGCGCCTGGTCAAACAGCACGATGCCGAAGTAGTGGTACTGGCGCGTTACATGCAGATCCTGCCGCCGGACATGTGCCGTGAATACGCGCACAAGGTCATCAACATTCACCACAGCTTCCTGCCGTCGTTCGTCGGCGCCAAGCCGTACCACCAGGCGTCGTTGCGTGGCGTGAAGCTGATCGGTGCGACCTGCCATTACGTCACCGAAGAGCTGGACGCCGGTCCGATCATCGAGCAGGACGTGGTCCGCGTCAGCCACAGTGACAGCATCGAAGACATGGTGCGTTTCGGCCGTGATGTCGAGAAGATGGTGTTGGCGCGTGGCCTGCGTTATCACCTCGAAGACCGCGTGCTGGTGCACGGCAACAAGACTGTGGTGTTCTGATCGAACCCATGCAGGCTTGAAAAACCAAGGGTCTGGGCGTTCAATCGCTCAGACCCTTGTTCATTCAAGCCCCGAGGAAATGTTCATGAGTGATCCACTGGACAAAGCCACTTCCAAAGCACCGGCAACTTTGGGCGAGGGTTGTTTGAGTCGATATGATCCCGAGGACATGAGCCCGGAGGATGGTACCGAGTTTCCCGGCGCTGCCGAGTTGTGGGAACAACTCAAAGAGCAGGAGCAGGACGACGTCAAGAAGCCTGTCTGACGTTCATCAGCTTCTTCAACAGCGGCCGCCCCAACATCAACAGAAACACCGGGCCCCCCACCACCAGATAGAAGTAATACGTCACCACCCGCCAAATCAGAATCGCCGCCGCTGCGGTGGATTTCCCTACCATCGGCGCCAGCAGCGCTGCCGACGTCAATTCCGCCGCCCCGGCACCGCCCGGCAGCAGACTGAATTGTCCGGCTCCGAGCGAAAGCATCTGCACCAGAAAACTCCACGCCCACTGCAAGTCGGCGCCCAACCCGCGCAGCGCCAGATACAGCACGCTGTAACGCAGCAACCAATGCACGCACGTCAGCGCGAAGACCTTGATCAGTGTCTGCAAGGGCAACTTCAACGTATCGGTAAACGCGGCGAGAAAATGCAGCAACTTGCGCGCCCAGCGACGGCGGGTGCTGGCCTTAACGTTCATCCTTGCCAGCAGACGACCGCTCAGGCGAATCAAGGCGCGGTGATAACGCGCAACCAGCACGCAACTGAGCAAACCGCCGAACAATGACACCGCACTGACGCTCAGCAGCCACTCCAGCCGATCGCTGAGGTGTTGAAACAGCGCATAAATCAGAATTCCGCTAAGGGCGCAGAGAAAGAACAGCAAATCACTCAGTTGATCCATGGCAAACACCGCGCTGCCCCGCGCCGGCCGCACACCCGAACGGGCCAGCAGGGCCATGATCGTCAGTGGTCCGCCACTGCCGCCGGGTGTTGCGCAATAAGCGAATTCGGCGGCCATGACCACGCCAAGACTCTTCAAGGGTGTTACGCGATCACGTTGATCGCCAAGCAACAACCGTAAACGCAGGGTATTGATGCCCCAGCACAGCAGGATCATGCCGAACATGATCAGCAGCCAGTGCAAAGGGAAACTTTGCAGCCGCGCCCAGGTTTCGCCGCCGCCGAGCACAACCGGAATCAGCACTGCCGCGAGCAGGCCGATGAGCAACAGAATGCCGCGACTCATGCGACGCGTTCCAGTCGACCGCACTGTTGAGCGAGCCAGTTCATTTTGGTCATCGGTACGCGTCCTTCGTTCAGCAGTCGTTCAAGAGTATGCAACCAGTAGTCGCGGGAGAAGCGGTGGCGCATGTCCACCGGGTGCAAGCCTAGCCGAATCACCGGCGCCTGGCACCAGCGCTGTTCCCGCTGCTCGCAGACCAACTTTGACAGGCCCCGGCGCCAGGCACTGCGGGCGCTCCAGACCAGACCGGGGGCGTCGATAGCGGTGAAATCCGGCAACCGATAAAGATGCTGCGGATCGCTGGTGTAGCTAAACGGCAATTCACGCAGGGCCTGGCGGGTGCCGTCGCTCATCAGCCACGCCGGGGCGACGAAACCGTGCAGCGGCCAGCCGCGGCGCTGGAAAACATCGATGCCATCGCGCAGGCGGGCGAGGGCGGTTTCGCGGGACAAACGATAGAACTCGCCTTCATGGGTGTAGACCCGGCGCATGAACCAGTCTCGTGGTGTCGTTGGGCGGGGCTCCTGGTCATCGTGAAAATAACCATGTAACGCCAACTCATCGCCACGGGCGGCGCGCGTGTCGAGCATTCGACAAAATGCCGGGTGAGCGTCGAGGGTGTTGTGCCGGTGGAAGTTCGGTACGACCAGCCACGTCATTGGCACATTGCCCAATGCGTCGACCGCCTCGACAAACGGTTGGTAATCCGTCCACGTCGACGGTGCCACGTCGTGCAATACCAGCAACACGGCGGGATTGTTCATCGATTCAACCATTGGCCACCCGCGGCAGCGTTTGCCCAAGTACCGCGTGATAGTGGCCCAGCAAACTGTCGACCACCGTGTCCCAGGCGTAGTGGGTTTCGACATGCTGGCGGGCCTGTGCGCCCAGTTTGCCGCAGCCGCGACTGAACAGTTCGCGCACGGCATTGGCCATCGCCTGCGGGTTGTTTGGCGCGCACAGCAGGCCGCAAGACTCAGTGACAATCTCTTCGAACGCCCCGGCAGCCACCGCCACCACGGGAATGCCGCAAGCCATGGCTTCGAGGATCACCAGGCCAAAGGTTTCCTGATCGCCGGCATGGATCAACGCATCGGCACTGGCCATCAACTGCGCGACGCGTGGCGCGGGGCAGAATTCGTCGATCACACTGACATTGTCCGGCACTGCCGCCGGCATCGAAGAACCGACCAGCAACAAGTGATAACGCGGGCCAAGGCGTTGCATGCATTTGAGCAGCACCGGCAGGTTTTTCTCTTTCGAACCGCGTCCGGCGAAAATCAGCAACCGGGTGTCTTCGGCGATGCCCAGTTCTGCGCGCAGTTGCGGGTCGCGGACACTGGGGTGAAAGGTCTGCAGATCGACGCCCAACGGTTGCACGAAAACATTGCGTACACCGAGGCCGCTGAGCTTGTCAGCCATGACCTGGCTGGGTGCCAGGACCCGATCGAAGTTGCCGTAAAGCTTGGTGACGTATGCCTCGATATTCGGCGTGACCCAATGGCCCATGCGATTGCTGATCAGCAGCGGCAGATCCGAGTGATAGAAGCCGATCACCGGCACATCGAGCTGCCGCCGGGCATCCAGCGCGGCCCATGCGGTCAGGTAAGGATCACCGACTTCGATCAGATCAGGCTGCAAATCCTGCAGGACATTTCGCCAAGGCGCGAGGCGTACAGGGAAGCGATAACCCTTGCCGAAGGGCAGGGCGGGGGCGGGAACCGTGTAAATACCGTCGTGTTCGCCGAAATGCGCACCTGGAATCAACAGGCTGTGGCGAATGCCGGGTTTGACGCCCAGCCGGCGGTGTTTGGCATCCAGATAAGTGCGCACGCCACCGCTGGCCGGGGCGTAGAACATGGTGATGTCGGCGATGTGCACGGTGATCAACCCTCCGCTGCGTGGTTCTCCCTTGGTTGACCTTTATCAAGAATAGATGTTCGGTCGGGATTGCGCGGTGGGCTGAAGAGCGCCCTCACCCTAGCCCTCTCCCGGAGGGAGAGGGGACTGACCGAGGTGGATGTTGGAGGTACGCCGACTTGAGAGACCTGAGTCGAACTCAGGTTCTGAAAAGCATGAAGATCTGCTCCCTTTCCTCTCGCCCTTTTAAGGACGAGGGATCAGACCGTGGTGGATGTTGGAGGTACGCCGACTTGAGAGACCTGAGTCGAACTCGAATTTTGAACAGCACGAAGATCGGCTCCCTTTCCCCCTCGCCCCCCTGGGGGAGAGGGCTGGGGTGAGGGGGTAAGGCTCTTGATCTTCAGATACGGAAGCTGCCAACCAGTTGCTTCAGACGCGAAGCCTGCTGCTCCAGATCCGAACAAGCCCGCAACGTCGCCTGCAAGTTCTCCACACCTTCCTGGTTCAGCGTGTTGATCTCGGTGATATCGACGTTGATCGACTCAACCACAGCGGTCTGCTCCTCGGTCGCCGTGGCCACCGACTGGTTCATGCCGTCGATCTCGCCAATGCGCTGCGTCACGCTGTTCAAGCGCTCCCCGGCAAGGTTGGCAATTTCCACGCTGTCCTGGCTGTGGCGCTGGCTGTCGCTCATGGTGCTCACCGATTCACGGGCGCCGACCTGCAGCTCCTCGATCATGGTCTGCACCTGTTGCGCCGATTCCTGGGTGCGGTGTGCCAGATTGCGCACTTCATCGGCCACCACAGCAAAACCACGACCGGCCTCACCGGCACGCGCCGCTTCAATCGCCGCGTTAAGCGCTAGAAGGTTGGTTTGCTGGGAAATGCTGGTGATCACTTCGAGAATCTGGCCGATGTTCACGGTTTTGCTGTTCAGCGACTCGATATTGCTGCTCGACGCGCTGAGCATGCTCGACAGCTGATTCATCGCTTTAATGCTGCGATCCACCACTTGCTGGCCGTCTTCAGCCAGGCCGCGCGCGTCGCTGGCCTGATTCGAGGCTTGTGCGGCGTTGCGGGCGATTTCCTGCGCGGCGGCGCCGAGCTGGTTGATCGCCGCCGCCACACTGCTGGTGCGCGAAGCTTGCTGATCGGAGTTGTACATCGACGAGTTCGACGCAGCGACCACGCGCAGCGCGACTTCGTTAACCTGGCCGGTCGCCGAAGACACTTCGCGGATCGAGCCGTGAATGCGCTCGACGAAACGGTTGAATGCGGTTCCGAGGATGCCGAACTCATCGTTATTGACGATGGTCAGGCGTTTGGTCAGGTCGCCTTCGCCATCAGCAATGTCTTCCATGGCGCGGGTCATCACGTGCAGCGGCTGGATCAGCAGGCGGATCAGCATGCCAAGCAGGGCGATGATGATCGCCACCGCGATCACGGTGGCGATCACGGCCGAGGTGCGGAACTGACTGAGCATGGCGAAAGCCTGATCCTTGTCCACCGACAGACCGATGTACCAGTTCACCGACGGCAGGCCTTTGATTGGCGCGAAGGTGACGATGCGGGTCTTGCCGTCAACGGTGACTTCGCTGAAGTCGCTGCTGATGCGCGGGGTGTCCTGCGGATAGGCTTCTTTCAGTGATTTCATCACCAGCGCCTTGTCCGGGTGCACGAGGATCTTGCCGTCGGCGCTGACCAGGAACACGTAACCCATGCCGTCGAAGTCGCGGGCGGCGAGGGTGTCGACCAGCGATTGCAGGCTCAAGTCGCCACCGACCACGCCCACGCTCTGACCAGCCTTTTTCGAGGCGGTGGCGATGGAAATGATCAGTTGGCCAGTCGCGGCGTCGATGTACGGCTCGGTCAGGGTCGAGGTACTGCTGCTCTCGGCACCTTTATACCAAGGGCGCACCCGTGGATCGAAACCGTCGGGCATCTTCGCATCAGGACGGATGGTGAAGTGGCCAGTGGCATCGCCGAGGTAGGAAGCCATGAACGTCGACGTCAGGGCTTTCTGTTCCAGCAGGCTGGCGACATTGGCCGGTTCCGGGTTGATGGCGATGTTCTGGGCGGCGTTCTCGATCAGCAGAATGCGACCGCTGAGCCAGGTCTGGATATTGCCGGCGGTGACTTCGCCCATCTCGTTGAGATAGTTGTTCAGGTCATCGCGGATCGCATTGCGCTGTAGCCAGTCGTTGTACAAGGTAAACGAGGCGAAGGCGGCAATGACGATAAGGGCGGCGGCAAGCAAGATTTTATGGCTGAAGCGCAGATTTTTGTTCATGGCTTGGGGTTCCGCTAAGGTCTTAATGTCCAGGGCGTGCTTTTATAGAAGCGCGCAAAATGGGCAAGGGTGAAAACAAGCTGATATTTCCGTCTCTCCTTAGGGAAATGTCCGGCCTGACTTGTGGTCGGGTCTCTCACTCTTCTGTATCGGCCATGCGTAATCAAAGATTAACCACTGGGTGACAAAATGCCTGACTCCTCGCAACTCGTAATCGGCGCTGATCTCGCGGGCCAGCAGATTGCTCAGGCCATGCGCCTGGCGAACCGCCACGGACTGGTCGCCGGCGCCACCGGTACCGGTAAAACCGTTACTTTGCAGCGTTTGGCCGAGGCGTTCAGCGACGCCGGGGTCGCGGTGTTTGCCGCGGACATCAAGGGCGATCTGTGTGGCCTCGGTGCGGCCGGCAACCCGCAGGGCAAGGTTGCCGAGCGTATCGCCGGGATGCCGTGGCTCAACTACACGGCGCAGGCTTATCCGGTGACACTGTGGGATATCCACGGTGAGTCCGGTCATCCATTGCGCACCACGTTGAGCGAAATGGGCCCGTTGCTGATCGGCAGCCTGCTGGAACTGACCGACAGTCAGCAGTCGGCGCTCTACGCAGCCTTTAAGGTTGCCGATCGCGAGGGCCTGTTGCTGCTGGATCTGAAAGATCTGAAGGCGCTGCTCAATCATCTCAAGGAAAACCCGCAACTGCTGGGCGAAGACGCGGCGCTGATGACCACTGGCTCGAGTCAGGCGCTGCTACGCCGTCTGGCGATCCTCGAGCAGCAGGGCGCCGAAGCCTTGTTCGGCGAACCGGCACTGCAACTCGAAGACATTCTGCAACCGAGCGCCGATGGCCGTGGGCGCATTCACTTGCTCGACGCGAGTCGTCTGGTACACGAGGCGCCGAAGGTCTACGCGACGTTCTTGTTGTGGCTGCTGGCTGAGCTGTTCGAGCAGTTGCCGGAGCGCGGCGATGCCGACAAACCGCTGCTGGCGCTGTTTTTCGATGAGGCGCATTTGCTCTTTGGCGATACACCCAAGGCACTGCAGGAGCGGCTGGAACAAGTGGTGCGCTTGATCCGTTCCAAAGGGGTTGGCGTGTACTTCGTCACGCAGTCGCCGGCGGACTTGCCGGATGACGTGCTGGCGCAGCTCGGCCTGCGCATTCAGCATGGCTTGCGCGCCTTCACTGCCAAAGAGCAGAAATCCCTGCGCGCGGTGGCGGACGGCTTCCGGCCTAATCCGGCGTTTGACAGTTTGTCGGTGTTGACTGAACTGGGGATTGGCGAGGCCTTGGTCGGCACGCTGACCGAAAAAGGCACGCCGGAGATGGTCCAGCGCGTGCTGGTGGCGCCACCGCAATCGCGGATCGGGCCGTTGACCGAGACTGAGCGCACGGTGTTGATTGCCGGATCGCCGTTCAAAGGGCGCTATGACAAGCCGATTGATCGGGAATCGGCGTATGAAATTCTGATGGGACGCAAGGGCCTGGCGCCTGAAGCCGAGGCAACCGCAGGCAAGCCTGCGCCTGAAGAGCCGAGCCTGGCCGACAGGGCGGGAGAGTTCCTTGGCACCGCCGCCGGCCAAGCGCTGAAATCCGCCATGCGCCAGGCGGCCAACAATCTGGGCAAACAACTGGTACGCGGCCTTATGGGCTCTTTACTCGGTGGCAGCAAACGCCGCTGATCTAATGTAGGAGTGAGCCTGCTCGCGATTGCGGTATGCCAGTCACGACAATGTCGACTGTTTCACCGCTATCGCGAGCAGGCTCACTCCTACAATTATTGATAGCCGTCAGGACTTGTCTTTGGCGTGCGCCGCCAGTCGCTCCAGCGCCGCACGCAACCCCGGATCAGTGATCCCGTCCGCCGTCGCCTGAATCGTCGCCGCCGCTTCCGTGGACAAATCCATCGTGTGCCCGGCTGCCCCGCGTTGAACCGTCGGCGGCTGCACTTTGAACAGAATCCGCGTCAGACTGGCGAACTCGTCAAACATCTGCAATTGCCGCTGCAGGCGTTTTTGCTGATAGCGCAGGCGTGTCGCCCAGTGGCCGTCGGTGACAATCAGCAACAGACTGCCTTCGCGCCACGAGGCGACATGGCAGTGTTCGCGGGCGGCAGGTTGCAGTTGGCTTTCGAGCAGGCGCTGCAAATGACCCAGTCGTTGGGCATGGCCGAGGATGGCTTTGAGCGGCTTGGCTTCGCGCAGGAGAACGGCGGGTGCTCTGGCCGTAAGAGGGCGGAATGCCATGATCGAACACCTGAAGTAACAGAAACGCCATGGTAGCAGAAAGGCCGAAATCACTCGCCCATTGCTTTTGCCCCCGCTTTACCCATTAAATCAACGACTAACTTCTGCCTTGTATGACTTGAAGTTGAGCAAAACGCCCCTATTTTAAGTGAGCCCCGTCAAAGCGCAGTGCCAGCATCGTGGAACATCGCCACTTTCCTCACTTCCGTTTCCGGGTAGAATGCTCGTTCGCATGCGGCCATGAGGGCTGCACGGGCGACGCTCACGGGGCCGCCCTCCATCCCTTTAGTGTGGAAGATCCTGCCGATATGTTTGCGCCTTTGTTAAAGAAACTTTTTGGAAGCAAGAACGAGCGTGAAGTCAAACGCATGCTCAAGACGGTGCAGCTCGTCAATGCCTTCGAAGAGCAAATGGTGGCCCTTTCGGACGATCAATTGCGTGCCAAGACCGCTGAGTTCAAGGCCCGCATCGCCAAAGGGGAAACCCTCGACAAGCTGTTGCCAGAAGCCTTTGCGGTCGCCCGCGAAGCCGGCAAGCGCATCATGGGTATGCGCCACTTCGACGTACAGCTCGTCGGTGGCATGACCTTGCACGAAGGCAAGATCGCCGAAATGCGCACCGGTGAGGGTAAAACCCTCGTAGCGACCCTGGGCGTTTACCTCAACGCACTGTCCGGCAAGGGCGTGCACGTTGTGACGGTGAACGACTACCTGGCGCGTCGTGACGCCAACTGGATGCGTCCGCTGTATGAATTCCTCGGCCTGACCGTCGGCGTCGTGACGCCGTTCCAGCCGCCGGAAGAGAAACGTCTGGCCTACGCCGCCGACATCACCTACGGCACCAACAACGAATTCGGTTTCGACTACCTGCGCGACAACATGGCGTTCAGCATGGAAGAAAAATTCCAGCGCGAACTCAACTTTGCCGTGATCGACGAAGTCGACTCCATTCTCATCGACGAAGCGCGTACCCCGCTGATCATCTCCGGTCAGGCCGAGGACAGCTCCAAGCTGTACATGGAGATCAATAAACTGATCCCGCAGCTGGAACTGCACGTTGAAGAAGTCGAAGGTGAAGTCACCAAGGCTGGCCACTACACCGTTGACGAGAAGACCCGTCAGGTCGAACTCAACGAAGCCGGTCACCAGTTCATCGAAGACATGCTCACCCGCGTCGGCCTGCTGGCGGAAGGCGAGAGCCTGTACTCGGCACACAACCTGGGCCTGCTGACCCACGTGTATGCCGGTCTGCGTGCGCACAAGCTGTTCAATCGCAACATCGAATACATCGTGCAGGACGGCCAGGTCGTACTGGTCGACGAACACACCGGCCGTACCATGCCCGGTCGTCGTCTGTCCGAAGGCCTGCACCAGGCCATCGAAGCCAAGGAAGGTCTGAACATCCAGGCCGAGAGCCAGACCCTGGCCTCGACCACGTTCCAGAACTACTTCCGTCTGTACACCAAGCTGTCCGGCATGACCGGTACCGCCGACACCGAAGCGTTCGAATTCCACCAGATCTATGGTCTGGAAGTCATGGTCATCCCGCCGAACAAACCGTTGGCGCGTAAAGACTTCAACGACCTGGTGTTCCTCACCGCCGAAGAGAAATACGCGGCGATCGTTGCGGACATCAAGGAAAGCATGGCGGCCGGTCGTCCGGTGCTGGTGGGTACTGCCACCATCGAAACCTCCGAGCACATGTCCGCATTGCTGGTGAAGGAAGGCATCGAACACAAGGTTCTCAACGCCAAGTTCCACGAAAAAGAAGCCGAGATCATCGCGCAGGCCGGTCGTCCGGGCGCTCTGACCATCGCCACCAACATGGCCGGTCGTGGTACCGACATCCTGTTGGGCGGTAACTGGGAAGTTGAAGTCGCGTCGCTGGAAGACCCGACCCCTGAGCAGATTGCCCAGATCAAGGCCGACTGGCAGAAGCGTCACCAGCAAGTGCTGGAATCCGGTGGTCTGCAAGTGATTGCTTCCGAGCGTCACGAATCGCGTCGTATCGACAACCAGCTGCGTGGCCGTGCCGGTCGTCAGGGTGACGCTGGTTCCAGCCGCTTCTACCTGTCGCTGGAAGACAGCCTGATGCGTATCTTCGCCTCTGACCGGGTGAAGAACTTCATGAAAGCCCTGGGCATGCAGCCGGGCGAAGCGATCGAGCACCGCATGGTGACCAACGCGATCGAGAAGGCGCAGCGCAAGGTTGAAGGCCGTAACTTCGACATTCGCAAGCAACTGCTCGAGTTCGACGACGTCAACAACGAACAGCGTAAAGTGATCTATCACATGCGTAACACGTTGCTGGCCGCTGACAACATCGGTGAAACCATCGCTGATTTCCGTCAGGACGTGCTCAACGCCACCGTCAGCGCGCACATTCCTCCGCAATCGCTGCCAGAGCAGTGGGACGTGGCCGGTCTGGAAGCCTCGCTGCAGAGCGACTTCGGTGTAGCGTTGCCCATCCAGCAATGGCTCGACGAAGACGATCACCTGTACGAAGAAACCCTGCGCGAGAAGCTCATGACCGAGCTGATGGCGGCGTACAACGAGAAAGAAGACCAGGCCGGTGCCGACGCACTGCGCTCGTTCGAGAAACAAATCGTACTGCGCGTGCTGGACGACCTGTGGAAAGACCACCTGTCGACCATGGATCACCTGCGTCACGGTATCCACTTGCGTGGCTACGCTCAGAAGAACCCGAAGCAGGAATACAAGCGCGAGTCGTTCACGCTGTTCTCCGAGTTGCTCGATTCGATCAAGCGCGACTCGATCCGTGTGCTGTCGCACGTTCAGGTGCGCCGCGAAGATCCGGAAGCCGAAGAGCAACGTCTGCGTCAGGAAGCCGAAGCACTGGCCGCCCGCATGCAGTTCGAACACGCCGAAGCGCCAGGTCTGGAGCAACCGGAAATACTCGGTGAAGAGGTTGATGTCGCCCTCGCCACCGCGCCGGTGCGCAACGAACAGAAGCTGGGCCGCAACGAACTGTGCTACTGCGGTTCGGGCAAGAAATTCAAGCATTGCCACGGGCAGATCCAGTAAAACCCGTTTCAATCGCTGAAATACCCGCGCCGCGACCGGCTCCTGCCGTCGCGGCGTTTTGCCATTTAAACCACCGTCGCTGCGCGTGGCGGTGCTGACATCATTGAGTAAGGAGCGCATTCATGGCTGTTGGTCTTGGTCCTTTGCCAACGTTGCACCCGGTTGCCGGTTTTGAACTCGGTATCGCCTCGGCCGGCATCAAGCGCCCGGGGCGCAAAGATGTCGTTGTGATGCGCTGCGCCGAAGGCTCGACCGTGGCGGGCGTGTTCACCTTGAACGCTTTTTGCGCCGCGCCGGTGATCCTGGCGAAGAAACGCGTACAGAACGCCGTGCGTTATTTGCTGACCAACACCGGCAATGCCAACGCCGGTACCGGCGAGCCGGGGCTGGCCGCTGCCGAGCGCACCACCGCCAGACTGGCCGAGCTGACCGGTGTCGATGCCAGCCAGATTCTGCCGTACTCCACCGGCGTGATCGGCGAGCCACTGCCGGTCGAGAAGATCGAAGGCGCCCTGCAAGCCGCGCTGGACGATCTGTCGGAAAACAACTGGGAAGCCGCTGCCACCGGGATCATGACCACCGACACTCTGCCGAAGGGTGCCAGCCGCCAGTTCGCGCATGACGGCGTGACCATCACCGTCACCGGTATCAGCAAAGGTGCGGGCATGATCCGCCCGAACATGGCGACCATGCTCGGTTACATCGCCACCGACGCCAAAGTCTCCCGCGATGTCCTGCACAACTTGATGCTCGACGGCGCCAACAAGTCGTTCAACCGCATCACCATCGACGGCGACACCTCGACCAACGACTGCTGCATGCTGATCGCCACGGGCAAGGCTGCACTGCCGGAAATCACCCGCGCTGAAGGCGAGCTGTTCGCCAAATTGAAGCAGGCGGTGTTCGAAGTGTGCATGGACGTGGCCCAGGCCATCGTGCGTGACGGCGAAGGCGCGACCAAGTTTGTCACTGTTGAAGTGAATGGCGGCGGCAATCATCAGGAATGCCTGGACGTTGGCTACACCGTGGCGCACTCGCCGCTGATCAAGACCGCACTGTTCGCTTCTGACCCGAACTGGGGCCGTATTCTGGCTGCCGTTGGTCGTGCCGGCGTGCCGGATCTGGACGTGAGCAAAATCGACGTGTTCCTTGGCGAGGTGTGCATCGCCAGCCGTGGCGCCCGTGCGGCGACCTACACTGAAGCCCAGGGTTCGGCGGTGATGCAGCAGGAAGAGATCACCATCCGCATCGAACTGGGTCGTGGCGATTGCAGCGAAACCATCTGGACCACCGACCTGTCGCATGAATACGTGAAGATCAACGCCGAATACCGCACTTGATCCTAGACCGGGTCGCTTCTTTCGCGAGCAGGCTCGCTCCCACAGGGGATTTGTGGCGACACGATCCAATGTGGGAGCGAGCCTGCTCGCGAAGACGGCAGCTCAAAGAATGTAAGTCTCCAGGTTTCTCCACTGACGAAAAGGCGCCACACCCATGTCCCTGCACCTGATCATCGGCGACAAACTGCTTTCCTCCTGGTCCCTGCGTGCCGCCCTGGCGCTCGAACTGACCGGCGCACCCTACAGCGAAGAACTGATCAAACTCGGCAAGCCCGACACCCGCGCGCTGCTGCTCAAGCATTCGCCGACCGCTAAAGTCCCGCTGCTGCAAACGGCGCGCGGCACCATCGCCGACTCACTGGCCATCGCCGAATACCTCGCTGAACAGTTCCCGTCCGAGCAGCTCTGGCCGAGCGATATTTTCGCCCGCGCCCAGGCGCGATCCGCCTGCGCTCAAATGCACAGCGGCTTCTTCGCCATGCGCAATCACATGCCGTTCAACCTCAACCATGACGCACC
Source organism: Pseudomonas sp. SCA2728.1_7 (assembly GCF_018138145.1). Classification (NCBI taxonomy): domain Bacteria; kingdom Pseudomonadati; phylum Pseudomonadota; class Gammaproteobacteria; order Pseudomonadales; family Pseudomonadaceae; genus Pseudomonas; species Pseudomonas sp. SCA2728.1_7. The sequence goes on from NZ_CP073104.1 coordinate 5,617,487, forward strand.
GCTGAACCCGGTACCGCCGGAAGTGAAGGTCGATATCGAACGCATGCTCGCGCTGTGGGCCGAGTGCCGTGCCGCCGCGACCGAGAGCGGGCCGTATCTGTTTGGTCGCGTGAGTCTGGCCGATGCCTTCTTCGCGCCGATTGCCGTGCGTCTGCGCACCTACCAAGTGCAGCTGCCCGCCGCCGACGAAGCCTATGTTGAAACCGTCTACCAATGGCCCGCCTTCAAGGCATGGCAGAAGGCTGGACTGGAGGAGTTGAATCCGTGAAACGTGTACACGTCGCCGCTGCGGTCATTCGTGACGACAGTGGCAAAATCCTCATCGCCCGCCGCGCCGACACCCAGCATCAGGGTGGTCTGTGGGAGTTTCCCGGGGGCAAGGTCGAGGCTGACGAGTCGGTCGAAACTGCGCTGGCCCGGGAGCTGCACGAAGAGTTGGGCATCGTCGTTGGCGCCGCCCGCCCGCTGATCAAAGTGCGTCACGATTACCCGGACAAGCAGGTATTGCTGGATGTCTGGGAAGTCTCGGCATTCACCGGTGAACCACACGGTGCCGAGGGCCAGCCTTTGGCTTGGGTGACCGCGAAGGAGCTGGCGAACTATGAGTTCCCGGCCGCCAATCAGCCGATCGTTGCCGCCGCGCGTCTGCCGGCGGAATACCTGATAACTCCTGAGGACCTGGAAACCCCGGCGTTGCTGCGCGGAATCCAGAAGGCGATTGCCGGTGGGATCAAACTGATCCAGCTGCGCGCACCGAACGGCTACGACCCCAAGTACCGCGATCTGGCTGTTGATGCGGTGGGGCTGTGTGCCGGCAAGGCGCAGTTGATGATCAAGGGGCCGTTCGAATGGCTCGGCGATTTCCCCTCTGCCGGATGGCACATCACCTCTGCACAGCTGCGTAAATATGCGGCGGCGGGGCGCCCGTTGCCGGCGGAGCGCTGGCTCGCGGCGTCGTGCCACAACGCTGAGGAATTGGCGTTGGCGGAACAGATGGGCGTGGATTTTGTGACCCTGTCGCCGGTGCAGCCGACGCTGACTCACCCGGATGCGCAGCCGCTGGGCTGGGAGCAGGCTGAGGTGTTGATTGAAGGCTTTAGTAAGCCGGTGTTTCTGTTGGGCGGGGTTGGTCCGGCGGAGCGGGACAAGGCTTGGGGCGTTGGCGCGCAGGGTGTGGCGGGGATTCGCGCGTTCTGGCCTGACTCTGTTTAACGGCTACTGACCTCATCGCGAGCAGGCTCACTCCTACAATTGACCGCGTTACTTCAGGTAGAACGCGGTCAACTGTAGGAGTGAGCCTGCTCGCGATGGCGTCCTATAGGGCGCTACTTTTCTGCTGGCTTGGCAGCCGGCTGCCAAAGAATCTCCGCAATCCCCTGCCGCCGCGCAATCAACCGCGCCGCCACAAACAGCAAATCCGACAACCGATTGATATACGCCAGCCCAACCCCGGCCAACGGTTCCAGCGCATTCAGATGCTGACACCGCCGCTCGGCACTCCGCGCCAGGCTCCGGCAGACATGGGCCTGGGCAATCAGCATTGACCCGCCCGGCAAAATGAAATTCTCCAGCGGCCCCAGTTCTTCATTCCACACATCGATCGCAGTTTCCAGTCGTTCGATTTCTGCCGCGTTCAACGCCTGATACTCCGGCATCGCCAGCTCGCCACCCAAATCAAACAAGCGATGCTGACAAGGCGCCAACACCTCGATCAGTTCATCCAGCCCCGGATACGTGTCGCGCTCGGCCAGCAACCCGGCCAGCAATACACCGACCTGACTGTTCAGCGTATCGACCTCGCCAATGGCCTCGATGCGCGGGTGATCCTTGGGCACGCGACGGCCGTCACCCAGGCCGGTTTCGCCTTTGTCACCGGTGCGGGTGTAGATTTTCGACAGGCGAAAGCCCATGGGTTACCTCGATATTTGATTGGTTTCAGCAGCGATGGGCAGCGGTTGCGTCAGCGGCAGGCGCAAGGTGAAACAGGTGCCCTGGCCCGGTGCTGACTGCACTTCCATCTGTCCTTTGTGATTGTTGGTAATGATGAAGTACGACACCGACAAGCCAAGCCCGGTGCCCTGGCCGATTTCCTTGGTGGTGAAGAACGGCTCGAAGGTGCGTTTGCGCACGTTCTCGCTCATGCCGATGCCGTTGTCCTCGACCTGAATTTCGGCCCACGGTGGATTGAGCTTGGTGCGCAGGATGATCCGCCCAGGCTCACTGTCGTCTTCGCGCTGGTGAATCGCCTGCGCGGCGTTTTTCAGCAGATTGAGCAGCACCTGTTCCAGTTCGTTGGCGGTGCCCGGCACCGGGCCGAGCGCCGGGTCGAACTGGCGGATGATCGCCTGGCCCTTGAAGTCGAAACCGATGGCCAGGTCGAAGTCGTTGCCGGCGATTTCCACGGCTTGATCGATCAGTGCCGGCAGATCGCACGGCGCCATTTGCCGGGTACTGCGGCGGCTGAAGCTGAGCATGTGCGTGACGATTTTCGCTGCCCGGGCACCGGCCTGTTGAATGCCATCGAGCAACTGCGGCACTTCGCGGCCCTGCAGGTAGCGGTTCACCGTGTCCAGGTCGATGTTCAGTTGCTCGGCGGTTTCGAGGTTCTTTGGCAGGTCGGCGGAAAGGCGTCGACGGATGTTTTGCACGTTGTGCAGGATCGCCCCCAGCGGGTTGTTGATCTCGTGGGCCATGCCGGCGGCGAGGCCACCGACCGAGAGCATTTTTTCCGACTGCACCATCATTTCTTCCAGCGACAGACGCTGGGTGATGTCATCGATGCGGATCACCACGCCACGCCCGGCACCGCCCATCAATGGATAGAACGTCAGCGCGTAATGCTTCGGTTCTTCATCCTTGAACCAGGTTACCCGCTCGATTTTCGCCACGGTGTGCTGCTCGACCGTCTGCTTGAGTTGCGGCAGAAATGGCTTGAGCGGTTCGAAGGCTAGGAAGATCGGCTGGTTCAGCGCTTCGTCCAGTCGCGTGCCGGAGAGGGCACTGGCTTCCTGGTTCCATTGGGTGACGTAAAGTTGCTCGTCGAGGGCGATCAGCGCCGAGGGCATCGAGTCGATGATGCTGTTGAGGTAGTTCTGGAAACCGGTGAGCTTCTTCTCGATCTTGCTGCGCACCTGGACTTCGAGTTCCAGTTTGCGATTGGTGTGGCGGGTTTCCTCGGCCAGCCCTTGGGCCTGATCGTAGGCGGCTTGCGAGTCATCGCGGGCACGCTTGAGTTGCTGTTCGCGGGCTTCGATGCGCGACAGCATGGTATTGAACGCCTCGGCGAGGCTGCCGATTTCGTCGTGGTTGCCGCGTGAGGCGCGCAGGGCGTAGTTTTCTTCGCGGGTGACCTGGCGCGAGAGCTCTTCCAACTGATGAATCGGGCGGGTAATCAGACGTTTGATCTGCCGGGCAATCACCAGCCACAACAACACACTGAAAATCAGAATGCCGAGGCTGGCGGTCAGGGTGCCGGTGTAGAAGGCCATCGGCAGTTCGCTGCTGGCCACCAGCAACAGATGGCCCGGCGCAGTGCCGGGGCGGGGCAGGGTGATCAACTGGTTGCTGCGAAACTCGGTCAGTTGCCACGCTTCGATGTGCCGATAACGTTCCGGCAGGCTGAGTTTGTCGCCGTGCTGGACTTGCGCCAGGCGTTCGCCCTTGCCGTCATACAGCGCGGCGGCGCGCAGCGGTGAGTAGCTGTCGAGCTCTTTGAGCAGGCGCTCGGCGCTTTGCGGTGATTGCAGGGCCTCGCTGACCAGACTCGGGTTGGCAATCAGTCGGCCGATGGTCTGCAAGGCCTGCGGCGCCATGCTTTCCTGGGAGATGTAATAGGCGGCGCTGATAAAGGTCAGGTTGGCGACCAGCAGAACCGTGGTCAACAGCACCAGCAGGGCGGCCAGCAGTTTCTGGCCGACCGGCAGGTTTTCGAGGCGCTGGCGCAATGGCATCAGGTTTATCGCAGCAAAGGAACAAGTGGCCAGCGTAGCCGCTGCTCAGTCGCTGGGCAATCCACGGCTGTTCAGATGCGCGATCAGCCGCTGTTGCAATTGATTGAGGTGCGGCAGGTTCAACTGGTGGCGCGCAGCGACTTTGCAGGCATAGCCCAATAGATAGCTGATTTCCGTGCGGCGTTGATTGGCGACGTCCTGATACATCGATGAGTAATTGGCGGCGGTGGCATGGATGACCCGTTCGACTTCCTGTTGCAGATTGTCGGCGGCGGCGGGTTGGCCGCAACGCTCCAGCAACTCGGCCAGTTCAGCGCACAGGGTGGCGACTTCGCAATGGTGTTCCTGCAAACCACCGTTGCGGCAGTTGTGCAGCACGGTCAGCGGATTGATCGCACAGTTGAGCGCCAGTTTGCGCCACAGCCGCGTGAGGATATCGGTGCTCCATTCGTGGGGGATTTTCGCCGCGTCGAGATCATCCAGCCAGATCGGCGCGACGGGATGGCCAGCGTCGCCCAGCCAGGTGAAACCGTGGCCGGCAAACACTACACGCCAGTCGCCATCGCGAAACGCGCCTTCTGTACTGGAAGCGCTGATGCAGCGTGCCAATGGCACAAGGTTGGCGACGGCGTCCTGACTGCCGAGGCCGTTTTGCAGAAGGATCAGTTCGGCGTCCGCTGTCAGCCGTGGGGCGAGGCGGGCGACGGCGCTTTCGGCGTCGTAGGCCTTGCACGCGACCAGCAAGCGGCGGATTGGCTCGGGGCTGTCGGGTGTTTCGCCGGGGACCGCATAGGTGCTCGCCACACCGTGCTCCACCAGCGTCAAGCCGCCCGCTGCTTCATAGCTGCGCAAGCGCTCGGCATTACGCACGATCAACCTGACCGGCAGACCCGCGCGGGCCAGACGTGTGGCCCACAGTGTGCCGAGACTGCCGGCGCCCAGTACATGCCAGGGGGTGGACATCAGTTTTTTGCTCGATTGCGTACAGGCATGTGCGGCTCGCCGTGTCGGTGGGAAAAGACCCGTTATAATGAGCCCGATTTTAACCGCAAGCCAAGCGCGCTCCATCCACATCGAGCGCGCCTTTTTATTGGAGAGATTACATGCCGTCGTTCGACGTGGTATCCGAACTGGACAAACACGAACTCACCAACGCGGTCGAGAACGCCGTGAAGGAACTCGATCGTCGTTATGACCTGAAAGGCAAAGGCAGCTTCGAGTTCAAGGAAAAGGACCTGACCGTCAGCCTGACCGCTGAAGCCGGGTTCCAGCTGGAAGCGATGATCGAAATCCTCAAGCTGGCGCTGGTCAAACGCAAGATCGATGTGCAGTGCCTTGAAGTCAAAGACGCCTACGCATCGGGCAAGCTGATGAAGCAGGACGCCGTGCTCAAGGAAGGCATCGACAAGGAACTGGCGAAGAAGATCGTCGGCCACATCAAGGACGCCAAGCTCAAAGTGCAGGCGGCCATTCAGGGCGAGCAAGTGCGTGTGACTGGCAAGAAGCGTGATGACCTGCAAGAAGCCATCGCGGCATTGCGTGCCAAAGAATTCGGCATGCCACTGCAGTTCAACAACTTCCGCGACTAAGCTCGGTCAGATGACCTGTGGGAGCGAGCCTGCTCGCGAAGGCGCCGTGTCATTCAGCAATGAGTTGACTGACACACCGCCTTCGCGAGCAGGCTAGCTCCCACATTGTTTTGTGTACACCCGGCGGGTTTCTGCCGCTTATTTTTCGCGTGCCGAACGGCCGGAAATCAGGAGATAGAACATGGATTTGAATGCTGAGGTGGACAACCTGGTCAAGGCATCCCAGGCGTGGATCCCGATGATCATGGAATACGGCAGCCGCGTGCTGTTGGCAGTGATTACCCTGGCCATCGGCTGGTGGCTGATCAACAAGGTCACGCAGAAAATCGGTGGCCTGCTGGCCCTGCGCAATGCCGATCTGGCGCTGCAAGGTTTTATCAGCAGCCTGGCGAACATCATTCTCAAAGTGCTGCTGATTGTCAGCGTCGCTTCGATGATCGGTGTTGAAACCACCTCTTTCGTTGCGGCGATCGGTGCGGCCGGTCTGGCGATCGGTCTGGCCTTGCAGGGCAGCCTGGCGAACTTCGCCGGCGGCGTGCTGATTCTGCTGTTCCGTCCGTTCCGTATCGGTGACTGGATCGAAGCGCAAGGAGTGGCGGGGACTGTCGACAGCATCCAGATTTTCCACACGGTGCTGCGTACCGGCGACAACAAGACCATCATCGTACCGAACGGCAACCTGTCGAACGGCATCATCACCAACACCAACCGTCAGCCAACTCGTAAAGTCGTGTTTGATGTAGGCGTTGATTACGAAGCCGATCTGCAAAAGGCCCGTCAGGTGCTGCTGGATCTGGCCAAGGATGAGCGTGTGTTGCAGGATCCTGCGCCACAGGCCGTGATTTCGACGCTGGGCGACAGTTCGATCACTGTTTCCCTGCGGGTGTGGGTTAAAACTGCAGACTACTGGGACGTGATGTTCATGTTTAACGAACAGTCGCGTGATCGTTTAAAGACTGCCGGCATTGATATTCCTTTTCCGCAACGCGTGATTCGTGTGGTGCAGGAATCGGTAACACAATGATAGGTTGCTAATTAATTGCCTGACTTGTCGGTCAGGCAACTATTGCAAGTGACAGGCAATAAAAAAGGCCCATCGCAAGATGGGCCTTTTTTTATGCTTCCAAACTAACCACTGACGATTACAAGATGTTCAGTGGGTATTCGGTGATCAGACGGAACTCTTTGACATCGCCTTCGCCCTGGTCGGAGTTGGCAACGTGCCAAGCCTGACGAATGCGGAAGGACAGATCTTTCGCCGGGCCAGACTGAACAACATATTTGGCTTCGAAGTTGGTTTCGTGGTGTTCGCCGTCTTCACCGTACAGCGGAGCGCCAGTGTTGGTGCGGTATTGGCTGTTTGCAGCCAGGCCGGTACCGTCGATGTCCCAACCTTTAACGTAACGAACCATGAAGCTCAGGCCTGGAACGCCGTACTCGGCCATTTTCAGGTCGTAACGGGCTTGCACGGATTTCTCGCCAGGACCGTTGAAGTCAGAGTACTGGATGGAGTTGGCGAGGAAGATCGAGTCGCCACCACGGTTGTTTTTACCCACACCGATGTAGTCGAACGGAGTATCGCCGTTGACCTTCTGGAAGGCCAGGGTGAAGGTGTGTGCTTTCAGGAACGACAGCGCGGTTGCCAGGGAGAACGTAGTGTTGCTGATGTCACCTGCCAGCTTGTCACCGGTGTCGGTGGTGCGGTAGATGTTGAAGTCAGTGTTCAGCGAAGTGTCACCACCGAATGGCGTGGTGAGGTTCACGTTGGCGTAGTACTGGTTCCAGATGTCTTCCAGCTTGGCGCCGTAGAGCGATGCGCTCAGGTTTTCGGTGATGCCGTACTTGCCGCCGAAGTAGTCGATCGAGTCGGCTTCTACGCCAGAGTAGTTGGAGTACAGACCGCCGTTACGGGCGTTCTTGTCCTGGCTGGTCGCCGAGTAGAAGTGACCGGCTTCGAGGTCAAGGTCTTTGATCTCGCTGCTCTGCAGCTGGAAGCCGCTGGCAGTTTGCGGAAGGATACGGGAACCGCCGATAGCGAACACTGGAGCAGTGCTTGGCTGTTGGTCGCCGACTTTCAGCTCGGTTTTGGAGATGCGGAATTTAATGGCTGCGCCGGCTTTGCCTTGGCTGTCATTAACGTCGCGGGAGTCATTCAGTGGATCAGTGTGGTCGCTACGGCTCATGTTGCCCGAACCGGAAGTACCGTCACCGCCATCGAGTTTCAAGGCCAGGTAGCCGAATGCATCAATACCGACACCAACGGTACCTTGGGTGTAACCCGAGGTGAAATTGGTCAGGAAACCCTGAGTCCAGTCCTTTACATCAGCGCCGCCGTTCTTGTTGTCGCGGTTGAAGTAGTAGTTCTTCAACGTCTCGGTGAGTTTCGCGTCTTCAACAAAACCTTTGGCTTCAGACTGGTCACTTACAAACGGTGCGGCCGTAGCCACTTGAGTACTGGCGGCTGCAGCAACTGCCAGTGCGATCATGCTCCACTTCATCACGCGCATCGTGATTTGCTCCTTTGGTTTTAGAAGAGTACTGCCGTCCCACCTGTTTTATTATCTGGGCGGCTCTTTCTTTTTGTGTCGGCGCAAACTTATATCACGCCGACAATGTTGGCGATACTTGCTGATCCAACCTTTCAGCTTCTTTACGACGTTGTCGCAAATGGCGCGGTGGATGTCGCAAATTCACAGTACCAATGCAGCCGGACTGACAACTTTCTCGCTGTTTATGGGCCTTTTTGCATCGGTAAAAAAGAGTCCCTGGCAAAACACTTGAATCTCCATCGGGCAACCCTGCCACTGTTCTTATGGGGCTTAAGGCATCCACTTCCAGTGGTGCGCTTATAGTCCATATGGGTACGAATGCAACAAGCGTGCACAAACCGCGATTTTGGTGCGGTTATTTTTCTGAACACCCGCCTGCGTTTGTGAAAACCTCGTGAAAGCTGGGCTTCAAGCCTGATTTTTTCATTGCTTGACGCCATTCCTCCTATGGTGTTGCCACGCCGAGAAGCGAGCATGACAACCAAAAACGTTACCGGTTCACCCCATCAGTGAGTATTTGGCGGATGCCCGACGCAGTGAGCGTAGACGCACTGTGCGGTTTTGGTGCAAAAAAATTTACAGCTGTTCTGAATTCATACAGCTTGCATGGGCAATGAAGCTGAACGTCTCTGCTGTTTTCGGTCATTTTGTCTGGCTGAGTGTCGATGTTGGTTCCGTGCTGGTGCGTCGCGCTCACAAATGTCACATCTCGGGGCGTTGGTAGAGCGACGGCGTACATCGTCGTCGTGAAGGCTGACGCATTCGCAGGTATGCTGCCGTCCTGTCGCTTGGTGCGCTGTCCCCATGGATCGCCGCTAAGCTGAATAATGAAGATCAGCCGGGAGTGCGCGCAGTGTTTGCTTTAGATTCACGACTTCAACAGGACACGCTGACGATCGGTGATTTCCCTCTCTGCCGACTGCTGCTGTCCAATGATGCCAATTACCCTTGGTTCATCCTGGTGCCTCGTCGCGACGATATCAGTGAGTTGTTTCAGTTGGATGTCGCCGATCAACAGCAGCTGTGGCAGGAAACCACCGCGCTGGCGGAGCTGCTCAAGGACCTGTTCGATGCCGATAAAATGAACGTCGCGACCTTGGGTAACGTTGTCAGCCAGATGCACATGCATGTGATTGTGCGCAAACGCGACGACGCAGCCTGGCCGGCACCGGTCTGGGGCAAGCACCCGGCCAGGCCATATAGTGCCGAGCAGGTCGCTGCCATTCGCGAACGGTTGCGGCTGGTCCTGACCGAGCATTTCACCTTTGTGGAGGGCTGAGTCATGAGTCTGGAAGAACGCGTTACCGATCTGGAAAGTCGTCTGGCGTTTCAGGATGACACCATTCAAGCGTTGAACGACGTACTGGTGGCTCAGCAGCGCGTGGTCGAGCGCCTGCAATTGCAGATGGCAGCCCTGCTCAAGCGCCAGGAAGAGATGGTCGGCCAGTTCGAATCCTTTGAGGATGAGGCGCCACCGCCGCACTACTGAGACCGGTACTTTTCAGCAGGCGTAAAAAAACCGCGAGCAGCACGCTGTTCGCGGTTTTTTCATGCCTGGATCAGCGTCGCGGCAGAGCGGCGATCACGTCCTCGGCTTGCAGGCCCTTGTCCCGGTTCATCACCGAGAACTCCACGCGCTGGCCTTCGACCAGTACGCGGTGACCTTCGCCACGGATCGCGCGAAAGTGCACGAAAATATCATCGCCGGAATCCCGGGAGATAAAGCCGAAGCCTTTGGAAGTGTTGAACCACTTGACGGTGCCGGTATCGCGATTGGTCATGTCATAGCTGGTTGGAGCGGCAGCCGGTGAAGAACGATAGAAGCTCACAGCCAGGTGCAAGACCACGGCAACCAGTGCGATCACCAGGGTGAACAGCACGGCTGGCTGGCCGGCGATGACGGGCATCGGGGCGATCAGGGTCAAGGTTTGCAGGACGACGGTCAGTACCAGAAGAGCGCTGACCAGGTTTTGCAGATGCTGACGAGGGCCTTTGTTCCAGTAAGGAATCACTGGGGCGATCACCAGGTTAAGCAGGCCGAAAAAGGCCAGATAAAGTGCATCGGGTTGTTGCAGGTAGGGAACAGCTTCGGATTTCAAGCTGGGTATGAACGACAGCAGCAAGGCTGCTGCGCCCATTAGCAGGTGGACGATTTTCAACATTTTGATTGGCTCACGTTTATGACGGCTCACAAGGAAGAGCTGAAGGCGCACGGTTCGCTTCGGAACAAAATAAGAGGCGGTGGACACGTTCACGGCATCAGCCTATGCGCAACACCCCGAAAAATGGGGTATGGCGACACACTGCCTATTTAACAGCAAAGCCTGCGGCTACTCAAATCAGCCCGGCCAGCGGCAGGTGTCGGTCGATTTGTCGCAGCACCTGCACCCGATCCGGGCTGCGGGGAGTCGGCAGGCTTGCTAGAGTGGGTCTGCACCTGTTGGATGAATTCAATCGCCGTTAGGGGGTAAACATGGCAATCGATATCGGTATCAGTGAAGAAGACCGCAAGTCCATCGTCGAAGGCTTATCGCGTCTGCTGTCGGACACCTACGTGCTGTATCTGAAAACCCACAACTTCCACTGGAACGTCACCGGCCCGATGTTTCGCACGCTGCACTTGATGTTCGAAGAGCAATACAACGAACTGGCGCTGGCCGTTGATTTGATTGCCGAGCGTATTCGCGCCTTGGGCTTTCCGGCACCGGGCGCCTACGCCACGTACGCGCGCCTTTCTTCTATCAAGGAGGAAGTCGGCGTACCGAGTGCTGAAGACATGATCAAGCAACTGGTCGATGGCCAGGAAGCCGTGACCCGCACCGCGCGTGGCATCTTCCCGCTGCTCGACAAGGTCAGCGATGAGCCGACCGCCGACCTGCTGACCCAGCGCATGCAGGTTCACGAGAAAACTGCGTGGATGCTGCGCGCGTTGCTGGAAGCATAATCCTGCGGGCGCGCAGGCCAGCATTCGAAGGACTGCGCGCTGTCCGGAATCTTACCTGTATCGTTGGCTTATCCTACGGAGATGGTCAATAAGTCGTCTGGCTATAACTTTGTGTCTGCGCTTTTATGAAAGCCACAGGATGTGACTTTTCAAACAAGCAGAGATGGCAAAGGAGTGTCACCGATATGGTAGAGGGAGACAGGCGAGGCGACAGGATTGTCGGCTTGCCACATGAATTGAAAGTCGATCCGTTCGTCAACGAATTCGACATGGCACTGGTTCAGCCATCGTCACGATCCGTGCGTCTGAACGGTTATGCGACCTGCCTGCGGCTGGAGCGGGTCTACTGGAACATCCTCGGCAAAATGGCCGCAGACAACTGCTGTTCGATCAGCTCGCTGTTGTCCCACGTCGACCGTGAAGTGCATTTGCGTCACGGCGGGGTGAGAAATTTCAGCGCGCTGGTGCGGGTGGTGTGTGTCATGAACGGCGTCAAGCACGGTGCACCTGCCGAATCGCTCTGAAGCGGCGGTTGCAAACGAGGTCGCGGCCTGTGCAGTCTTACGGCTGCACAGGCCGCATTTAATCGATATAATCCCGCTCTTTCGCCGCAAAGCCCTGCGCGCGGTGGCAATCTGATCGCCGAGACACCCCCATGCCGATGTATGATTATCAATGTGCTTCCTGTGGTCATCAGTTGGAAGCCATTCAAAAGATCAGCGAGGCCCCGCTGGTCGACTGCCCTGCCTGTCAGGCGCCAGAGCTCAAGAAACAACTGTCGATGCCAGGCTTTCGCCTCAGTGGCGGCGGTTGGTACGAAACCGATTTCAAGACCGGCGCCAAGAAGAACCTGGCCGGTGGCGACAAATCTGACTAGGGTTCAACCTCAGGTTGAACGACACGCGTGAGTTCCGCATTGCTTGAAAAGCAACGGGAGCTCCACCGAATTTTTCGAATTACGAGAAGCGAACCACGACCATGATGCGCAGCCACTATTGCGGCCAACTGAACGAAAGCCTGGAAGGCCAGGAAATTACCCTTTGCGGATGGGTTCACCGTCGTCGCGACCACGGCGGGGTGATTTTCCTCGATATCCGTGATCGTGACGGTCTGGCCCAGGTGGTTTTCGATCCGGATCGCGCCGAGAGCTTCGCCGCTGCCGATCGCGTGCGCAGCGAATACGTCGTGAAGATCACCGGCAAGGTGCGTCTGCGTCCGGCCGGTGCCACCAACGCCAACATGGCGTCGGGCATGATCGAAGTGCTGGGATACGAACTGGAAGTGCTGAACGAGTCGGAAACCCCGCCGTTCCCGCTGAACGAGTTCTCCGACGTCGGCGAAGAAACCCGTCTGCGTTATCGCTTCCTCGACTTGCGTCGTCCGGAAATGGCCGAGAAGCTGCGTCTGCGTTCGCGCATGACCACCAGCATCCGTCGCTTCCTCGACGAGAACGGCTTCCTCGACGTCGAAACGCCGATCCTGACTCGTGCGACTCCTGAAGGCGCACGTGACTATCTGGTGCCAAGCCGTACCCACGCCGGTTCGTTCTTCGCCCTGCCGCAATCGCCGCAGCTGTTCAAGCAACTGCTGATGGTTGCCGGTTTCGACCGTTACTACCAGATCGCCAAGTGCTTCCGCGACGAAGACCTGCGCGCTGACCGTCAGCCAGAATTCACCCAGATCGACATCGAGACCAGCTTCCTCGATGAAAAAGAGATCATGGGCCTGACCGAAGAAATGATCCGCAACCTGTTCAAGGAAGTGCTGGGTCTGGAATTCGGCGACTTCCCGCACATGACTTTCGAAGAAGCCATGCGCCGTTACGGTTCCGACAAGCCAGACCTGCGTAACCCGCTGGAACTGGTCGACGTTGCCGATCAACTGAAAGAAGTCGATTTCAAAGTGTTCAGCGGCCCGGCCAACGATCCGAAATGCCGTATCGCCGCACTGCGCGTTCCAGGCGGGGCGAGCATGCCACGCAAGCAGATCGACGATTACACCAAGTTCGTCGGCATCTACGGTGCCAAGGGCCTGGCGTACATCAAGGTCAACGAGCGTGCTGCCGGCGTTGACGGTCTGCAATCGCCGATCGTGAAGAACATCCCGCTGGAAAACCTCAACGCCATCCTCGATCGCGTGGGTGCAGTTGACGGCGACATCGTGTTCTTCGGTGCCGACAAGGCCAAGATCGTCAGCGAAGCCTTGGGCGCACTGCGCATCAAGCTCGGTCACGACCTCAAGCTGCTGACCTGCGAGTGGGCGCCAATGTGGGTCGTCGACTTCCCGATGTTCGAAGAAAACGACGACGGCAGCTTCTCTGCGCTGCACCACCCGTTCACCGCGCCGAAGTGCTCTCCTGAAGAGCTGGAAGCCAACCCGGCTGGCGCTCTGTCCCGCGCATACGACATGGTGTTGAACGGCACTGAGCTGGGTGGCGGTTCGATCCGTATCCACCGCAAGGAAATGCAGCAAGCGGTATTCCGTCTGCTGGGTATCAATGAAGCGGAACAGGAAGAGAAGTTCGGCTTCCTGCTCGATGCGCTGAAGTACGGTGCACCGCCGCACGGTGGTCTGGCCTTCGGTCTGGATCGTCTGGTGATGCTGATGACCGGCGCCCAGTCGATCCGTGAAGTGATCGCCTTCCCGAAAACCCAGAGTGCTGCCGACGTGATGACGCAAGCGCCGGGTGTGGTGGATGCCAAGGCATTGCGCGAGCTGCACATTCGTTTGCGCGAAACGCCAAAGGCTGAGTAAGACGGGCCTGAAGGCGCATCTTCGGATGCGCCTTTTTTCTTTCTATAGAGAGCAGGTCGAGATTTTTGTTTGCTGGCCGCTGCATGAGCAGGGCGGGCAACGTTTCAAAGAGAATTCGGAGCGAGTTATGGCAGGTCATTCCAAGTGGGCGAACATCAAGCACCGCAAAGAACGTCAGGATGCCAAGAGAGGCAAGATCTTCACCAAGTGGATCCGCGAACTGACCGTTGCGGCCCGCCAGGGCGGCGGTGACCCGGGCTCCAACCCGCGTCTGCGTCTGGCGCTGGACAAGGCGCTGAGTGCGAACATGAGCCGCGACATCATCGATCGTGCCGTTGCGCGCGGCGCTGGCGCCACCGAAGCGGACAACGTTGAAGAGCTGACCTACGAAGGCTACGGCCCGGGCGGTGTGGCGGTGATGGTCGAGTGCATGACCGACAACCGCAACCGTACTGCGGCAGCCGTTCGTCATGCGTTCAGCAAATGTGGTGGCAACCTCGGCACCGACGGTTCGGTGGCTTACCTGTTCGAGCGCAAAGGCCAGATCAGCTTCGCGCCGGGCGTTGATGAGGACGCACTGACCGAAGCGGCGCTGGAAGCCGATGCCGACGACGTGGTCAGCCACGAAGACGGCTCGATCGATGTGTTCACCTCGTTCACCAGCTTCTATGCCGTGCGTAACGCGCTGGAAGCTGCTGGCTTCAAGGGCGATGACGCGGAAATCGTCATGCAGCCGACCACCAGCGCCGAACTGGATCTGGAAGGCGCGGAAAAGGTGCTCAAGCTGATCGACATGCTTGAGGATCTGGATGACGTGCAGAACGTCTATTCCAACGCGGATATTCCGGAAGACGTGGCCGCTCAGCTCGGTTAAGAGCGACTACGATTCAATGTGGGAGCGAGCCTGCTCGCGAAGGCGGATTTTCAGGCAACATCGTTGCTGATGATGAAACCGCTTTCGCGAGCAGGCTCGCTCCCACATTTGTTATGGGTTGATTTGAAAATCGTGCTTTTACCGAATCTGCAGGCGTTATGACTTTAATTCTTGGTATCGACCCCGGTTCGCGCATTACCGGTTACGGCATTGTTCGTGATACCGGGCGTGGTGGCTGCATCTATGTGGCTTCGGGCTGCATCCGTACCGGTGCGGGCGAGTTGCACGAACGTTTGCAAATCGTTTATCGCGGCGTACGCGAGATCATCCAGACTTACGGCCCGGTGACCATGGGCATCGAAAAAGTCTTCATGGCGAAAAACGCCGATTCGGCGCTGAAACTCGGTCAGGCTCGTGGCGCTGCAATCGTGGCTTGCGCTGAAGAGAGCCTGGAGATCGCCGAGTACACGGCCACTCAGGTCAAGCAGGCTGTAGTCGGCACTGGCGCCGCCAATAAAGAACAGGTGCAGATGATGGTCATGCACATGCTCAAGCTCACCAGCAAACCACAAATCGATGCTTCGGACGCCTTGGCCATTGCCATTTGCCATGCGCACACACGCTCCAGTCTGCTGCCGCACGGTTTGGGAACGGCACGCAGTCGTGGCGGGCGCCTGCGTCTCTGATAGCATCAGCATCAAATTTACGGAGTGTGGACTTTCGCGCCTGTGTTGCCGGCCCGAGTCTTTCGCTCTGATTGTCGCCAGCCCACGGCTGGCCAACGCTCAAGGATCTGAAACGTGATTGGACGCTTGCGCGGCACTCTGGCTGAGAAACAGCCGCCGCACCTGATTCTGGATGTAAACGGCCTCGGGTATGAGCTGGAAGTGCCCATGACCACCCTTTATCGTCTGCCGTCGGTCGGTGAGCCGCTGACCCTGCACACCCATTTGGTCGTACGTGAAGACGCGCAGTTACTCTATGGTTTTGCGGGCAAGCGTGAGCGAGACTTTTTTCGCGAGTTGATCCGTCTCAATGGTGTCGGGCCGAAATTGGCCCTGGCCCTGATGTCGAGTCTGGAAGTCGACGAACTGATCCGTTGCGTGCAGTCGCAGGACACCTCGGCGTTGACCAAGGTGCCAGGGGTCGGCAAGAAAACCGCCGAGCGTCTGCTGGTCGAGCTGAAAGACCGCTTCAAGGCCTGGGAAACTACGCCGGCCATGTTCGCGCTGGTACCGAATCAGCCGGACGGCCCAGCGCCGGTCAATACCGCCGAGAACGATGCGGTCAGCGCGCTGATTTCCCTGGGCTACAAGCCGCAGGAAGCAAGCAAGGCGATTACCGCCATCAAGGACAAGAATTTGAGCAGTGAAGACCTGATCCGCCGCGCCCTGAAGGGAATGATTTAAGTGATTGAAGCTGATCGTCTGATCACCGCCGCGCACAGCCCGCGCGAGCGCGAAGAAGTCCAGGACCGGGCCATTCGTCCGGTCAGTCTGGCCGACTATATTGGCCAGCCGACCGTGCGCGAGCAGATGGAACTGTTCATCCAGGCTGCTCGTGGTCGTAGCGAATCCCTCGACCACACGCTGATCTTCGGCCCGCCGGGTCTGGGCAAGACCACGCTGGCCAACATCATTGCCCAGGAAATGGGCGTGTCGATCAAGAGCACTTCCGGTCCGGTACTGGAGCGTCCGGGTGATCTGGCCGCATTGCTGACCAATCTTGAGCCGCACGACGTACTGTTTATCGACGAAATCCATCGTCTGTCGCCGATCGTTGAAGAAGTGCTGTACCCGGCGATGGAAGATTTCCAGCTCGACATCATGATTGGCGAAGGGCCGGCAGCGCGTTCGATCAAGCTCGATCTGCCGCCATTTACCCTGGTGGGCGCAACCACTCGCGCCGGTATGCTGACCAACCCGTTGCGTGACCGCTTCGGTATCGTCCAGCGTCTTGAGTTCTACAGCACGGCCGACCTGGCGACGATTGTCAGCCGTTCGGCAGCCATTCTCGGTCTGCCGCTGGATCCGGAAGGTTCTTTTGAGATCGCTCGTCGCGCCCGTGGCACGCCGCGAATCGCCAACCGTCTGTTGCGCCGGGTGCGTGACTTCGCCGAAGTCCGCGCCAAGGGGCATATCACCAAAGCGGTGGCGGACCTGGCGCTGAACCTGCTGGACGTCGACGAGCACGGTTTTGATCATCAGGATCGGCGTCTGCTGTTGACCATGATCGAGAAGTTCGATGGCGGCCCGGTCGGGATCGACAGCCTCGCCGCTGCGATCAGTGAAGAACGCCACACCATTGAAGATGTGCTGGAGCCGTATCTGATTCAGCAGGGCTACATCATGCGCACGCCGCGGGGCAGGGTGGTGACGCGTCATGCCTACCTGCACTTCGGTTTAAACATCCCGTCACGAATGGGTGAAATGCCCGTGGCAGACGAGTTTCTCGATGCCGTGGACGATTGATACACATTTTTTGTCGATTTATTCAGGGTTTGTACGGTCATAGGACGGTACTTTTGCGGTAAAGCTCTGAAACCATGAAAAACAGTTGCCTGGCCGGATTGGCAACCTGAGGAGTAAGCACTAGAGTATGCGCGCGCAAAACGGGCTTGAGCCGTTCGCACATCGTTGTCGCGTTTATTACGAGGACACCGATGCGGGCGGCATCGTGTATTACGTTAATTACCTCAAGTTTATGGAACGGGCTCGAACCGAGCGGCTTCGCGAGCTGGGCTTTGCTCAATCGCAGCTGGCAGGGGAGGACCTGTTGTTTGTCGTGCACTCCAGCGAAGCGCGCTATCACGCGCCGGCGCGACTGGACGACGAACTGCTGGTAAGCGCTGATGTAATCGAATTGAACCGTGCCAGCCTGCGCTTTAAACAGCAGGTCAGGCGGGCGACGGATAATGTGCTGCTCTGTGAAGGGCAGTTTTTGGTGGCCTGTGTGCGCACTAACAGTTTGAAACCCCGGGCCCTTCCCGAAGACTTGCGTGCGGCCTTCGCCGACGCGGTCGGCCCGGGTACACACTCAAAGCAGGAGATAAAGCGTGGAAGCTAACGTCGTCGACCATTCCTCCATGTGGAGCCTGGTCAGCAATGCCAGCATCGTGGTGCAGTTGGTAATGTTGACCCTGGTGGCCGCATCGGTGACCTCATGGATCATGATCTTTCAGCGCAGCAATCTGCTGCGTGCCGGTCGACGCGCCCTGGAGAGCTTCGAAGAGCGCTTCTGGTCGGGTATCGACCTGTCCAAACTGTACCGTCAGGCGGGCAGCAACCCTGATCCGGATTCGGGTGTGGAGCAGATCTTCCGTGCCGGTTTCAAGGAGTTCTCCCGTCTGCGTCAGCAGCCAGGCGTTGATCCTGAAGCAGTAATGGAAGGCGTGGCGCGTGCCATGCGCGTGGCCATCTCCCGCGAAGAAGAAAAGCTGGAGCAGAGCCTGCCATTCCTCGCCACCGTCGGTTCGGTCAGCCCGTATATCGGTCTGTTCGGTACCGTGTGGGGCATCATGAACTCCTTCCGCGGTCTGGCCAGCGCCCAGCAAGCGACCCTGGCCACTGTGGCCCCGGGTATCGCTGAAGCCCTGATCGCCACGGCGATTGGTCTGTTCGCCGCGATCCCTGCCGTAATCGCTTACAACCGTTTCGCTGCTCGCAGCGAAACCTTGCTGGGCCGCTACTACACCTTCGCCGATGAATTCCAGGCGATCCTGCACCGCAAAGTGCACACCAGCGAAGAATAAGCAGGTAATTTCCAATGGCTTTAATCGCTCGAGCTCGCAAAAAGCGCAAGCCGGTCGCCGAGATGAACGTGGTGCCTTACATCGACGTGATGTTGGTACTGCTGGTCATCTTCATGGTGACCGCGCCGATGCTCAATCAGGGCGTGAAAGTTGATCTGCCCAAGGTTTCCAGCGAAGCCTTGCCGCAGGACAACAACACGCAAGTCCTGACCATTTCGATCAAGGCTGACAAGACCTATTACTGGAACCTTGGCAGCGAAGTCGATACCGAGAAGCAACAGGACAGGGCCATGACCCTGCCGCAAATGACCGACGCGGTGACCAAGATCATTCGTGCCGGCACTGAAGGCGGCAAGCGTACCCAGGTCTTCATCCGCGGTGACAAGACCGTCGATTATGGTTCCGTCATGGGCGCCATGGGCGGGTTGCAGAAAGCCGGGGTCGGTAATGTTGGTTTGATTACCGAGGCCCCCTGATGCAGCAACAGCGAGAGCCGTCCGCCTCGGAAAGCTACTTCTGGCCTAGTGTTCTGGCGATTGTCCTGCACGTGCTGGTGTTCGGCATGCTGTTCGTCAGTTTTGCCTTTACACCAGAGCTGCCGCCGGCCAAACCGATCGTCCAGGCGACCCTCTACCAGCTGAAATCGAAAAGTCAGGCAACCACCCAGACCAATCAGAAGATTGCGGGTGAGGCGAAGAAATCCGCCGCGCGCCAGACCGAAGTCGAGCAGATGGAACAGAAGAAGGTCGAGCAGGAAGAGATCAAGGCCGCTGCGGAACAAAAGAAAGAAGAAGCGGCTCAAAAAGCCGAGGAAGCCAAGAAGGCCGACGAGTCGAAGAAAGCAGACGAGGCGAAAAAGGCTGACGAAGCCAAGAAGACCGCCGAAGCCAAGAAGGCTGAAGAGAAACAATTGGCTGATATAGCCAAGAAGAAATCTGAAGAAGAAGCGAAAAAGGCTGCTGAAGAAGAGGCCAAGAAAGCCGCTGCTGAAGAAGCCAAGAAGAAGATCGTCGAAGACGCGAAGAAGAAAGCCGCCGAAGACGCCAAGAAGAAAGCTGAAGCTGAAGAGGCGAAGAAGAAAATCGCCGACGAAGCGAAGAAGAAAGCTGCTGCCGATGCTGCGAAGAAGAAAGCGCAGGATGCGGCACGCAAATCGACCGAAGATAAAAAGGCTCAGGCCTTGGCCGATCTGCTTTCCGACACGCCGCAGCGCCAGCAGGCCTTGGCTGATGAGCAGGGTGACGAAGTCGCGGGCAGTTTCGATGACCTGATTCGTGCGCGAGCGGCAGAAGGTTGGGCTCGTCCTCCTTCGGCACGCAAAGGCATGACGGTTGTATTGCAGATCGGCATGTTGCCGGACGGTACGGTGACCTCGGTCAGCGTGGCCAAGTCCAGTGGTGATGGTCCGTTCGATGCGTCGGCAGTCGCGGCAGTGAAGAATATTGGACGTTTGACAGAAATGCAGGGAATGAAGCCGAGCGATTTCGCTCCGTATCGTTCATTCAAGATGACATTCACACCTGAGGATCTAGCCTTGTGAGAAACCTTCTTCGAGGAATGCTGGTCGTGATCTGCTGCATGGCAGGGATCGCGATGGCGGATGAGAAAAACATTCTGGTTACCAGCGGCAGCGATCGGGCTACCCCGATCGCCGTTGTACCGTTCGGCATGCAGGGCGGTGCCGTGCTGCCGGATGACATGGCTGAAATCATTGGTAACGATTTGCGCAACTCGGGCTACTACTCGCCGATTCCAAAGCAAAACATGATCAGCCAGCCAAGCCAGCCGAGCGAAATCATCTTCCGTGACTGGAAGGCGGTGGGTGCTCAATACATGATGGTCGGCAGCATTGCGCCAGCCGGCGGTCGTCTGCAGGTGCAGTGGGCATTGTTCAACGTGGCCACCGAGCAGAAAGTGGCTGACGGCAGTGTTTCCGGTACTACCGAGCAACTGCGCGACATGGCGCACTTCATCTCCGATCAGTCGTTCCAGAAGCTGACCGGTATTGAAGGTGCGTTCTCGACGCGTCTGCTGTACGTGACGGCTGAGCGCTTCTCCGAGAAGAACACCCGTTACACCCTGCAACGTTCTGACTATGACGGTGCCCGCGCCGTGACTCTGCTGCAATCGCGCGAGCCGATCCTGTCGCCGCGTTTCGCACCGGATGGCAAACGCATCGCTTACGTATCGTTCGAGCAGAAGCGTCCGCGCATCTTCATGCAGAACATCGACACCGGTCGCCGCGAGCAGATCACCAACTTCGAAGGCCTGAACGGTGCACCAGCCTGGTCGCCGAACGGTGATCGCCTGGCGTTCGTACTGTCGAAGGACGGTAACCCTGACATTTACGTGATGAATCTGGCTTCGCGTCAGATCAGCCGCGTAACCAATGGCCAAGGCATCAATACCGAACCGTTCTGGGGCAAGGATGGCTCGACCATCTACTTCACCTCCGACCGTGGCGGCAAGCCGCAGATCTATAAAACCAGCGTCGGTGGCGGTGGTGCCGAGCGTGTTACGTTCATTGGCAACTACAACGCCAACCCGAAACTGTCGGCAGATGAAAAGACTTTGGTGATGATTCATCGTCAGGATGGCTTCACCAATTTCAAGGTGGCAGCTCAGGATCTGCAGCGAGGTAGTGTAAAGATCCTCACTGATAGCACTCTGGACGAGTCACCTACTGTTGCGCCCAACGGCACCATGGTAATCTACGCCACCCGCCAACAGGGCCGGGGAGTCTTGATGCTCGTGTCCATTAATGGACGCGTTAGGCTCCCGCTTCCTACCGCTCAAGGCGAAGTCAGAGAACCGTCCTGGTCCCCTTACCTGAAGTGAGCGGGCGCTACACGTTTTACTTAACACACTGGGGTTCATTAGGAGTTTCACGATGGAAATGCTGAAGTTTGGTAAATTTGCTGCGCTGGCTCTGGCCATGGCTGTAGCTGTAGGTTGCTCGTCCAAAGGCGGCGACAACGCCGGTGAAGGCGCTGTTGATCCAAACGCTGGTTACGGCGCAAACACTGGTGCCGTTGACGGTTCCCTGAGCGAAGAAGCTGCTCTGCGCGCAATCACCACCTTCTACTTCGAATACGACAGCTCGGACCTGAAGCCAGAAGCCATGCGCGCTCTGGACGTTCACGCCAAAGACCTGAAAGCAAACGGCGCTCGCGTTGTTCTGGAAGGCAACACCGACGAACGTGGTACTCGTGAGTACAACATGGCACTGGGCGAGCGTCGTGCGAAAGCCGTTCAGCGCTACCTGGTACTGCAAGGTGTTTCCCCAGCTCAGCTGGAACTGGTTTCCTACGGCGAAGAGCGTCCAGTTGCTACCGGCAACGACGAGCAGTCCTGGGCTCAAAACCGTCGCGTCGAACTGCGTAAGTAATTCGATATGCGAACGTGCCGTCGTGCTGTAACTGTTCTGGCTCTCAGCCTCGCGCCGCTTGCGGCGTGGGCTGCGGTTCCTGTGGTCGATGACAACTCCGGTTATAACAATAGCGGGAGCAGTTATCCGCCTGCGGGTTACGGTACGAACGGCGCCTATGCCGGGGGAGCGGCTTCGGCCCCTACCTCGGCACAAGGCATGCTGTTCAACCAATTGCAACAGATGCAGGATCAGATATCGCGCCAGCAAGGTGTGATTGAAGAACTGCAGAATCAGGTTGCGCGCATGAAGCAGGAATCCCTGGAGCGATACCAGGATCTTGATCGGCGCATAGGATCCGGTGCTGCACCTGCCGCGACTCCTGAGAATTCTTCTGCCGGTGGCGATGCAAGTGCTGCTGCCGGTGCTGCCGCTGGCGCCGGGGCTGCTGCCCAGGCACCTGCTGCAAGCAGCGAACCGGGTGATCCGGCCAAGGAAAAGCTGTATTACGATGCCGCTTTCGACCTGATCAAAGCCAAGGATTTCGACAAGGCCAGCCAGGCTTTTGCCGCTTTCCTGCGCAAATACCCGAACAGCCAATACGCGGGCAACGCCCAGTACTGGTTGGGTGAAGTGAATCTGGCCAAAGGCGATCTGCAAGGTGCAGGTCAGGCTTTCGCCAAGGTTTCGCAGCTGTATCCCAAGCACGCCAAAGTGCCGGACTCGCTGTACAAGCTGGCTGATGTAGAACGCCGCCTTGGTCATACCGACAAGGTCAAAGGCATTCTGCAGCAGGTGGTGGCCCAATATCCGGGTACCTCTGCCGCTCAGTTGGCTCAACGCGATCTGCAGCGCATGTAAGCAAGCTTGACCCGTTTGGAAGAAACCCGCGCTTGTCGCGGGTTTTTTCGTTAGAATTCACGCCCTTTTTCTGAAACACGCTTCTTGCGGTCTACGCGTTGGCGGGATTGCCTGAAGTGCCTGACGGAGGCGGACAGCCTGTTTAGCTGTTACGCCCGTGGCGACTATGCAAGACACATTGAGAATCACCGAAGTTTTCTACTCGTTGCAGGGGGAAACGCGGACTGCCGGGCTGCCCACGGTTTTTGTGCGCCTGACCGGTTGCCCTTTGCGTTGCCAATACTGCGACAGCGCCTATGCCTTCAGCGGCGGCACCATCCGCACCCTCGACGACATCCTCGAGCAAGTGGCCGGATTTCGTCCGCGCTACGTCTGTGTCACCGGCGGTGAGCCGCTGGCACAGCCGAATGCCATTCCTTTGCTCAAGCAGTTGTGTGATGCCGGTTACGAGGTTTCGCTGGAAACCAGCGGCGCACTCGACGTCTCGGCGGTCGATCCGCGCGTCAGTCGCGTTGTCGACCTGAAGACGCCGGATTCGAAAGAAGCCCATCGCAACCGTTACGAGAACATCGAACTGCTGACGCCCAACGATCAGGTGAAGTTTGTCATCTGCTCGCGGGACGACTATGACTGGGCCGTCTCCAAACTGATTCAGTACGGTCTCGATCGGCGTGCCGGTGAAGTGCTGTTTTCCCCAAGCCACCATGACCTCAATGCCCGCGATCTGGCGGACTGGGTGGTGGCGGACAACCTGCCGGTGCGGTTGCAGTTGCAGTTGCATAAATATCTGTGGAATGACGAGCCGGGGCGCTGATATGTCAGAACAACTGAACACCACTGAAAAACGCGCCGTCATCCTGCTGTCTGGCGGCCTTGATTCGGCGACCGTCGTGGCCATGGCACGCGCCGAAGGCTACCGCTGCTACACCATGAGCTTCGACTACGGCCAGCGTTCGCACGCCGAACTGCACGCCGCTGCCCGTGTCGCCCGCGACTTGGGCGTGGTCGAGCACAAGGTGATTGGCCTCAACCTGAATGGTATGGGCGGCTCGGCACTGACCGACACCAGCATCGACATCCCCGAAGCGCTGGGCGAAGGCATTCCGGTGACGTACGTGCCGGCGCGCAACACGGTGTTCTTGTCGCTGGCATTGGGGTGGGCGGAAGTGCTCGGCGCCCGCGATATCTTCATTGGTGTTAATGCAGTGGATTACTCGGGCTATCCGGATTGCCGCCCGGAGTTCATCGAGTCGTTCGAGCGCATGGCCAATCTGGCGACCAAGGCCGGCGTTGAAGGCAACGGCTTCCGCATTCAGGCGCCACTACAGAACCTGAGCAAGGCGCAGATCGTCGAGGCGGGCGTGAAGCTCGGCGTTGATTATGGCCTCACCGTGTCCTGCTATCAGGCCGACGATGACGGCCGCGCGTGCGGTAAATGCGACAGCTGCCGCCTGCGTGCAGAAGGCTTCGCGGCAGCTGGTGTGGACGACCCAACACCTTATTTTTGATTATTTTCAAAAAGGTGTTGAATAGTCCTTAAAAATCAGTATTATACGCGCCACCACACAGCGGGTCGTTAGCTCAGTTGGTAGAGCAGTTGGCTTTTAACCAATTGGTCGTAGGTTCGAATCCCACACGACCCACCATATTTGGCGGTTTAGAAAATCCGGAAGGCCCACGAAAGTGAGGATTTCCGGGTTTTTTTTTGCCTGTAATTTCGCTCCGCGTTATTTCAATACCCGCAGCGCTGACGCAGGTCAGAATCATCTTTTGTATCAACGGGATATTCTGTAGCCTTGCGCAGCTTCAACGTTGTCCGTGCCTGATAATACTCACTCTCCCGGCGGTACCCTCAAGCGGTCCGGAGCCGGGTGTATACTCGACTTTCGCGCGAAAGCGCCTGCAGGTCTTGCGAACATGACGCAGATTTCCGAACGCCTTCTGGTTCAAGCCCACCTCGATGCCAAACAGCCAAAACCGCTGACGGCTGAGGAAGAGGCTTATTACCGTTCTGCCATCGCCGCCGAGCTCAAGGCTCAGGACGCGGTGCTGGTGGCCCACTTTTATTGCGATCCGGTGATTCAGGCTCTGGCCGAAGAAACCGGTGGCTGTGTCTCTGACTCCCTGGAAATGGCCCGCTTCGGCAACGCTCACCCGGCGAAGACCGTGGTGGTCGCCGGCGTGAAGTTCATGGGCGAGACCGCGAAGATCCTCAACCCGGAAAAACGCGTGCTGATGCCGACGCTTGAGGCAACTTGCTCGCTGGATCTGGGTTGCCCGGTCGACGAGTTCTCGGCGTTCTGTGATCAGCACCCGGAGCGCACGGTGGTGGTCTATGCCAACACCTCTGCGGCGGTCAAAGCCCGGGCTGACTGGGTAGTGACGTCGAGTTGCGCGCTGGAAATCGTCGAAAGCCTGATGGACAACGGCGAGACCATCATCTGGGGCCCTGACAAGCACCTCGGCACCTACATTCAGCGCAAGACTGGCGCCGACATGCTGCTCTGGGACGGTGCCTGCATCGTTCACGAAGAGTTCAAGTCCAAGCAGCTCGAAGACATGAAGGCGCTGTACCCGGATGCTGCGATCCTCGTGCACCCGGAATCGCCAACGTCGGTGATCGAGTTGGCGGACGCTGTCGGTTCTACCAGTCAGCTGATTGCCGCTGCACAGTCATTGCCGAACAAGACGCTGATCGTTGCGACAGACCGTGGCATCTTCTACAAGATGCAGCAGTTGTGCCCGGACAAGGTCTTCATCGAGGCGCCAACCGCCGGTAACGGCGCCGCGTGCCGCAGTTGCGCACATTGCCCGTGGATGGCCATGAACACCCTTGAGCGCACGCTCAAGAGCTTGAAGGAAGGGAGCAACGAGATCTTTGTCGATCCGGCGTTGATTCCGCAGGCGATTCGGCCGTTGAAGCGGATGCTCGACTTTACTCAAGCTGCACGGATGAAGCTGGCCGGTAACGCCTAAGGTCTTTCAGGCAACAAATAAACCTGTAGGAGTGAGCCTGCTCGCGATAGCGGTGTGTCAGATAACAATTATGTTGACTGATACACCGCTATCGCGAGCAGGCTCACTCCTACAGTGGTTTTTGGCGTCTGGAAATTATTTGGTCTTCTTCGGGACCCGGACGAGGCGCGTATCCGAATAGATGTCATGCCACGTGCGCTTCTGCTTGTCGTACAGCGACCAGAAGAATCCCAGCCCCACGCACAGCCACGACGCAATCGACACCATAAACCGCAACAGCGCCTGCCACAGGCTGATCGCCGTGCCATTGGCGTTCTGCACACGAATGCCCCACACCTGCATGCCCAGTGTCTGCCCGCCATGGGTCCAGAACTTGGCGAAGAATCCGAACAGCACCAACACCAGCACGGTGGAGTACAAGGGATCACCGTCCAGTTGCCCGGCATCGGTCATCACCCGCAGACGTTCTTCGCCTATGATCGCTGCCTGGATCATCTTGTAGATGCCACCCGTGACGATCAGCAGGGCGGTGCACAGCAGAAAGTCGTAGAACATCGCTGCCAGGCGACGGCCAAGGCCTACCGGAGGGAAATCCCCTTGGGGCGTGAGCAGGTTTTTCGACATGGCAGCCTCTGGACGCAAAATGAAGCGCCATTTTACGGATTCGCGCGGACAAAAAAGCCCCTGATATCAATATCAGGGGCTTTTTCGTAACAGAAATCAGGCTTCTGCTTGTACTTCGTCAGCCTGCATGCCTTTCTGGCCTTGCACAGCAACGAAGGTCACTTTCTGGCCTTCTTTCAGGCTTTTGAAGCCGTTGCCCTGAATGGCGCGGAAATGCACGAACAGATCCGGACCGCTTTCTGGAGTGATAAAACCAAAACCTTTCTCGTCGTTAAACCACTTGACGGTACCGCTCTGACGTGTGGACATTTCTTATTTCCTTTGACGCATAAATTGATGACAGTCTCTTTCTCATGAAAGAGTACTGGGGCTGGTTGCAGGAGAGTAAGAAGACGTCGAACGGGATGTAGCTAACTTGTAGGCTACTGCCCAGGTCACGATTCCAAGCTGACCCATGCAAACACAGTGGACAAACTCTACGCCAACTACGGGAGAAAAAACAAGCCCTGCGAAGCCCCCGGTTTTACTGAGCTTTAGGCAGTTAGGTGTTTCACTAGTGCAGCCTTAGACGATTCGCTTGTTCAATTGTTTTCGATCGTTATAAGCAAAGTTCATATTCGAATCAGTTGATAGAAAATGCACTTTTTTGTGGCGATTGCGTGACACATTAGTGCACGCATAACGCAATCGCGTTACTTATAGAAACAGTCAATCAACCACGATAGTAGCGTTGTGGAACAAATGGCATTTTGCTTACAAGCATTTGCACCTTTTTCCCACGCACGATGGCCCAAACCGGTGTGTCGATGGCGACATAAGTGCTGTCGAGGTAACCCATTGCCAGCGGACCGCCCAGTGTCGGACCGAAGCCGCCGCTGCACACGCTGCCGATGATTTCGCCGGCTTCGTTGACGATTTCTGCGCCTTCACGCACTGGCGTACGCTCCTGCGGCAGCAAGCCGACGCGTTTGCGTGCGACACCGTTCTGCTGCTGAGCGAAAACGTTCTCCGCGCCCGGAAAACCGCCGGCCCGCGCGCCATCAGCGCGACGTGGCTTGGAGATTGCCCACAGCAGGCTGGCTTCGATCGGCGTGGTCTCGGTGTTCATGTCGTGGCCGTAGAGGCACAGGCCGGCTTCCAGGCGCAGCGAATCGCGGGCACCGAGGCCGATGGCCTGGACTTCCGGTTCAGCGAGCAGGGCGCGGGCGAGTTTTTCCGCGTCGGCGGCCGGAACGGAGATTTCGAAACCGTCTTCACCGGTATAGCCCGAACGGCTGACGAAGCAGTCGACACCCAGCAGATTCACACGGGCGAACTGCATGAACGTCATTTTCGCCACGTCGGGAGCCAGTCGCGCCAGCACGGTAACGGCTGCCGGACCCTGCAATGCCAAGAGGGCGCGTTCTTCGAACAGCGCCGTTATGGTGCACTGAGCGCCGATGTGTTTTTGCAGGTGGGCCAGGTCCTGATCCTTGCACGCGGCGTTGACCACCAGAAACAGTTCGTCATTACCGAGGTTGGCGACCATCAAGTCATCGAGAATGCCACCGGTCTCGTTGGTGAACATCGCGTAACGCTGCATGCCCACCGGCAGGTCGATGATGTCCACCGGCACCAGGGTTTCCAGGGCTTTGGCGGCATTGGCGCCGGTCAAGCGGATCTGGCCCATGTGCGAGACGTCGAACAACCCGGCCTGTTCACGGGTGTGCTGGTGTTCCTTCATAACGCCGAGCGGGTATTGCACTGGCATGTCGTAGCCGGCGAACGGCACCATGCGGGCGCCGAGTTCGAGGTGCAGAGCGTGCAGCGGGGTTTTCGACAGTTGTTCGGTGGACATGCGTGGCTCCTTGAAAATTTGAGTTTGGGTAAGAGGCAAGATCAAGATCAAAAGCCCCTCACCCCAGCCCTCTCCCGGAGGGAGAGGGAGTTAGGTACGTTTCTCTCCCGGAGGGAGAGGGCTGGGGTGAGGTCAGCATTCGATAATGTTGACCGCCAGACCGCCGCGGGCGGTCTCTTTGTATTTGCTTTTCATGTCGGCGCCGGTCTGGCGCATGGTGCGGATGACTTTGTCGAGGGAGACGAAATGCTGGCCGTCGCCTCTCATGGCCATGCGCACAGCGTTGATCGCTTTCACCGAACCCATGGCATTGCGCTCGATACACGGCACCTGCACCAGTCCGCCAATCGGGTCGCAGGTCAGGCCGAGGTTGTGCTCCATGCCGATTTCCGCAGCGTTCTCGACTTGCTGAACGCTGCCACCAAGCACTTCGCACAACGCCCCGGCCGCCATCGAACAGGCCACGCCGACTTCACCTTGGCAGCCGACTTCGGCGCCGGAGATCGAGGCGTTTTCCTTGTAGAGAATGCCGATGGCCGCCGCGGTCAGCAGAAACCGTACGACGCCGTCGTCGTTCGCACCGGGGATAAAACGCATGTAGTAATGCAGCACTGCGGGAATGATCCCGGCCGCGCCGTTGGTGGGTGCGGTGACCACGCGCCCGCCGTTGGCGTTTTCTTCGTTGACCGCGAGTGCGTAGAGATTGACCCAGTCGAGCACCGACAACGGATCGCGCAACGCTGATTCCGGGTTCTTGCACAGTTGCCGATGCAGCGCTGCCGCACGACGTTTGACCTTCAAGCCGCCCGGCAAAATACCTTCGTTACGGCAACCTGCAGCCACGCAGTCCTGCATCACTTGCCAGATTTTCAGCAGGCCGGCGCGGGTTTCCGCTTCCGGGCGCCAAGCGCTTTCGTTGGTCAGCATCACCTGACTGATCGACAGACCGTAGGTGGCGCAATGACCGAGCAAATCCTTGGCACTTTTGAACGGGAAGGTCAGCGGTGTGGCGTCTTCGACGATGCGATCGGCACCAGCCGCGTCCTCGTCGACAACAAAACCACCGCCGACCGAGTAGTACTCGCGGCTGCGGATTTGAATCCCCGCCGCATCAAAGGCGCGGAAGATCATGCCGTTGGGGTGATAGGCCAGCGGCTTGCGGATCATCGCCAGGTGTTCTTTCTCGTTGAACGCAATGCTGTGTTCGCCGAGCAGATTCAGCCGGCCGTTGCCGCGAATCTCTTGCAGGCGTGCGGCGACGGTTTCGGTATCGACGGTGTCCGGGTGTTCGCCTTCGAGGCCGAGCAGCACGGCTTTGTCGCTGCCGTGACCTTTACCGGTGGCGCCGAGGGAACCGTACAACTCGACGCGAACGCTGGCGGTGGCCGTCAGTAGATTTTCACGTCGCAGGCCTTCGGCGAAACGCGCAGCAGCACGCATCGGGCCGACGGTGTGGGAACTGGAGGGGCCGATGCCAATCTTGAACAGGTCGAACACGCTTAACGACATGAGTGGTTCTCCGGTTTCTTGTTATAGGAATTGGCAAAGTTTTGCGGCTGACCGCATTCCCTTGTAGGAGTGAGCCTGCTCGCGATAGCGGTCTGTCAGTCGACATCATTGGTAAATGTCAGTGCGCTATCGCGAGCAGGCTCACTCCTACAGGGGATCAGCGGTGTGTGCGGGATCAGCGATAACTGATCCCGCATCGGTTTAAGCGTAGCTTTCGATCGACGGGCAGGCGCAGACCAGGTTGCGATCGCCGAAGACGTTGTCGACGCGACCGACCGGTGGCCAGTATTTGCCTTCAATCAACGACGCAACCGGATAAACGGCCTGCTCGCGGCTGTACGGGTGAGTCCACTCGCCAACCAGTTCCGCTGCGGTGTGCGGCGCGTTTTTCAGCGGGTTGTCGTCCTTGTCCAGCGTGCCGTTTTCCACCGCGCGGATTTCTTCGCGGATGCGGATCATGGCGTCGCAGAAGCGATCCAGTTCTTCCTTGGATTCACTTTCGGTCGGCTCGATCATCAGCGTGCCCGCTACCGGGAACGACATGGTCGGTGCGTGGAAACCGAAGTCGATCAGGCGCTTGGCGACGTCATCAACGCTGATGCCGCTGCTGTCTTTCAACGGACGCAGATCGAGAATGCACTCGTGCGCCACCAGACCGTTGCTGCCGGTGTACAGCACTGGGTAGTGCTCTTCGAGGCGACGGGAAATGTAGTTGGCATTGAGGATCGCCAACTGCGAAGCGCGCTTCAGACCGGCGCCGCCCATCATGCGAATGTACATCCAGGTGATCGGCAAAATACTTGCGCTGCCGAACGGTGCCGCGCAGACCGCGCCTTCTTTGCGTTCCATCTGGCCGTGGCCCGGCAGGAACGGGGTCAGGTGCGACTTCACGCCAATCGGGCCGACGCCCGGGCCGCCACCGCCGTGCGGGATGCAGAAGGTTTTGTGCAGGTTCAGGTGCGAGACGTCGCCGCCGAACTTGCCCGGTGCGCAGAGGCCAACCATCGCGTTCATGTTGGCGCCGTCGATGTACACCTGGCCGCCGTTGTCATGAATGATCGCGCAGATTTCGCGGATGCCTTCTTCGAACACGCCGTGGGTCGACGGGTAAGTGATCATCAGCGCGGCGAGGTGTTCGCGGTGCTCGATGGCTTTGGCACGGAGGTCTTCGATGTCGACGTTGCCGCGCGCATCGCACGCGGTCACGACCACACGCATACCGGCCATGTTGGCGGTGGCCGGGTTGGTGCCGTGAGCGGACGACGGGATCAGGCAGATGTCGCGACGCTCATCGCCACGGCTCTGGTGATAGGCGCGGATCGCCAACAGGCCTGCGTACTCACCTTGCGAACCGGCGTTCGGTTGCAGCGAGATAGCGTCGTAACCGGTGGCGGCGCAAAGCATCGCTTCCAGCTCGTCGGTCAGTTGCTGGTAACCGGCACTTTGCGCGGCCGGGGCGAACGGGTGCAGCGCACCGAATTCAGCCCAGGTCACCGGAATCATTTCGCTGGCGGCGTTGAGCTTCATGGTGCACGAGCCCAGCGGGATCATGGTGCGATCCAGCGCCAGATCCTTGTCCGCCAGTTTGCGCAGGTAGCGCATCAGCTCGGTTTCCGAGTGATAACGATTGAACACCGGGTGGCTGAGGATTGGCGACTGACGTACCAGCGAGGCTGGGATGGTGCTCTGCACGGAGGCGGCCAGCGCAGCGAAGTCCGGCAGGTTTTTGCCGTCGGCGAACAGGCCCCACAGGGTTTCGATGTCAGCCTGGGTGGTGGTTTCATCGACCGACAGGCCCAGACGCTGAGCGTCGATCACGCGCAGGTTGATCTGCGCAGCATGCGCCTTGTCGTGCAGTGCGGCGGTGTGTGCGCCGGTGGCGACGGTCAGGGTGTCGAAGAAACTGGCTTGTTCGACGTTAGCGCCCAGCGCGATCAGACCCTTGGCGAGAATCGCGGTCAGGTGATGCACTCGGTTGGCGATCTGGGTCAGGCCTTTCGGGCCGTGGTAGACGGCGTACATGCTGGCGATGTTGGCCAGCAGCACTTGTGCGGTGCAGATGTTCGACGTGGCTTTCTCGCGGCGGATGTGTTGCTCGCGGGTTTGCATGGCCAGACGCAGGGCCGGCTTGCCGAAACGGTCAACCGAGACACCGACCAGACGGCCCGGCATGTCGCGTTTGAACGCATCTTTGGTGGAGAAGTACGCAGCGTGCGGGCCACCGAAGCCCAGCGGCACGCCGAAGCGTTGTGCCGAACCGATGGCGACGTCAGCGCCGAACTCGCCCGGGGCGGTCAGCAGGGTCAGGGCCAGCAGGTCAGCGGCCACGGCCACCAACGCGTTGGCGGCGTGGAAGCGTTCGGTCAGTTCGCGATAGTCGAAGACATCACCGTTGCTCGCCGGGTATTGCAGCAGCGCGCCGAAGAACGGCGTCACGTCGGTCAGTTCACGCTCATCGCCCACGACAACTTCGATGCCCAGCGGCTCGGCACGGGTGCGCAGCACGTCGAGGGTTTGCGGGTGGCTGTGGATCGATGCGAAGAATTGGTGGCTGCCCTTGTTCTTGCTCAGGCGTTTGCAGAAGGTCATGGCTTCGGCAGCGGCGGTGGCTTCGTCGAGCAGGGAGGCGTTGGCGATCGGCAGGCCGGTGAGGTCGCTGATCATGGTCTGGAAGTTCAACAGCGCTTCGAGACGGCCCTGGGAAATCTCTGGCTGGTACGGGGTGTAAGCGGTGTACCAGGCCGGGTTTTCCAGCAGGTTACGCAGGATCGGCGACGGCGTGTGGCAGTTGTAGTAGCCCTGGCCGATGTAGGTTTTGAACAGCTGGTTTTTGCCTGCGATGGATTTGATCATCGCCAGGGCATCGGCTTCGCTGAGGCCGTCGTCCATGCCGAGCACGCTGGTGCCCTTGATGCTTTCCGGGATAACACTGGCGCTCAGGGCTTCGAGCGAATCGAAGCCGAGGCTGTTGAGCATGGCTTGCTCGTCACCGGCGCGCGGGCCGATGTGACGGGCGATGAATTCGTTGGCGGTGCCAAGGTTTACTTGAGTCATGTCGGTATTCCTCAGGCTTCGGCTTGGGCTTTGATCAGACGGTCGTAAGCGTCTTGATCGAGCAGTTTGGCTACGGCCGAAGCGTCGCTTGGCTGGAAGCGGAAGAACCAGCCTTGGCCCAGCGGATCTTCGTTGACCAGTTCCGGGGCGTCTTCGAGCGCCGGGTTGACGGCCAGTACTTCGCCGTCGAGCGGCATGTACACGCCGCTGGCGGCTTTCACTGATTCCACGGTGGCGGCTTCGGCGCCTTTTTCGTAAGCCTGCAGTTCAGGCAGTTGCACGAACACCACGTCGCCCAGGGCGTTCTGCGCGAAAGCGGTGATGCCGACAGTAACGCTGCCGTCAGCTTCGGTGCGCAGCCATTCGTGATCTTCAGTAAAACGCAACTCGCTCATGGAAACTCCTCAGGGGGCCAGACTCGTCTGGTGGACGCGGTGGAATGCTTGGGCGGGAGAGCCCTTATTTATGAGGGGATGAATAGCAAGAATACGGCCAATGTTGATTTGTCTTTATAAATCAATGGTTTATATGTTCTGGCTATGCGGCATGCGCTGACATGTGTAGCGAAATCGCTACAGCGTGGAGCGAGGAAAAAAGCTGAACGGGATCAAAGCCTTGCACAGCGGTGATCAGAGGTGTGTGTAGCGATATCGTTCCGCTGTAGCGCTTTCAGTACAGTTCGAGGTCGTTTTTGAACGGATTTCGAATCCACCACAAATAAATGTAGGAGTGAGCCTGCTCGCGATAGCGGAGTGTCAGACGTCGCAAATGTTGAATATCAGACCGCTATCGCGAGCAGGCTCACTCCTACAGGAGGATTTGTGGTGGGTTCAGGGCTTGTTGGGGATGCCGTATTTGCGCAGGCGATGGGCGATGGCGGTGTGCGAAGTTTGCAGGCGGCTGGCCAGTTGCCGGGTCGAGGGATAGCTGACGTAGAGTTTTTCCAGCAGCGTTTTCTCGAAGGACTCGACCGCTTGTTCGAGGCTATCGACGTCGCTGTCAGCCTGACGCGCGACCGAGGTGCCGGCGATGTCGAGATCACCAATATCCACCAGGCTGCTCTCGCAAATCGCTGCCGCGCGGAAGATCACGTTCTGCAATTGTCGTACGTTGCCCGGCCAGCGATTGCCGAGCAGTGCGGGGTAAGTACCGGGTGCGAGACGGCAGACCGGGCGCTGAATCTGCGCGCAGGCCTGCTGCATGAAATAGCGCGCCAACAGCAGAATGTCCTGACCACGCTCACGTAGCGGCGGCACTTCAACGTTGAGTACGTTGAGGCGATAGAACAGGTCTTCGCGGAACAAGCCTTCGCTGACCATTTTTTCCAGATCACGGTGAGTTGCGCTGAGGATGCGCACGTTGACCTTCACCTCACGATCACCGCCGACCCGACGGAAGCTGCCATCGTTCAAGAAGCGCAGCAGCTTGGCCTGCAGATACGGCGACATCTCGCCGATTTCATCGAGAAACACCGTGCCCTGGTTGGCCAGTTCCATCAGCCCCGGCTTGCCACCGCGCGCCGCGCCGGTGAAGGCACCGGGGGCGTAGCCGAACAGCTCGCTCTCGGCGAGGTTTTCCGGCAGCGCCGCGCAGTTCAAGGCGAGGAACGGTGCGCTGTGGCGAGTGCTGATCGCGTGACAGGCTCGGGCGACGAGTTCTTTGCCGGTGCCGGTTTCGCCCTGGATCAACAATGGCGCATCGAGGGCAGCCACCCTTTGCGCGCGCGCCTTGAGGGTGCGGATGGCCGGGGATTCGCCGAGCAATGCATCGAAACCCTCGGCGTGGTCGTGGTGCAAGGCCGAGAGTTGTTCGCCGATGCGGTTCGGTTGATACAAGGTCAGCAGGGCGCCAGCGTCGGTGATCGGCGTAGCGTCGAGCAGCAAGGTCTGGCCGTTGACGGTGATTTCGCGCAGTGGCAAGCGGAAGCCGTGTTCGAGCAAGGTGTCGAGCAGGGCCGGATCGTTGAACAGTTCAGAGACGCTTTCACCGGCCGGTTCGCGACCGTAGAGCGCTATTAATGCCGGGTTGGCCAGCAGCACTTTGCCGGCACTGTCGAGCGCCAGAACCGGATCGGTCATCGCCGCCAGCAATGCGTCAAGCTGCAGGTGCCGACGCTGGCCAGGGAGAATGTCGACCACGGTCACCGCTTCCACGCCGAGCACGCGGAACAACGCGTCTTTCAGCTCTTCGAGCACTTGCGGGCTGAGGGTCGGTGCGTCGATGTAGACGTTGGGCGGGATCATCTCCACCGCATCCAGATTGAGATTGCGCCCACCGAGGATAGCCAGAACTTCCTGGGTGATGCCGACGCGGTCGATGAAGCTGACGTGGATACGCATGGGGCGGTTCAGTGATCTGCAGAGCGGAGGGTGGCAAGTATGCCTTAAATCAAAAGCACCCTCACCCCAGCCCTCTCCCGGAGGGAGAGGGAGCCGACCGAGGTGTCTTGGGTTTGACATCGACCTGAAAGCACCAGTCGATTATGGATTCGGTAAAGCGAGTTGAGGTCGGCGTAACTCCGACGCATGTCCCAATCAGCACCCTCACCCCAGCCCTCTCCCGGAGGGAGAGGGGGCCGACCGAGGTGTCTGAGGTTTGACATCGACCTGAAAGAACCAGTCGATTATGGATTCGGTAAAGCGAGTTCAGATCGGCGTAACTCCGAAGCATCTCCCAATCAGTCCCTCACCCCAGCCCTCTCCCGGAGGGAGAGGGGGCCGACCGAGGTGTCTGAGGTTTGACATCGGCCTGAAAGAACCAGTCGATTATGGATTCGGTAAAGCAGGATCAGGTCGGTGTAACTCTAGAGCATCCCCCAATCAGTCCCCTCTCCCTCTGGGAGAGGGCTAGGGTGAGGGGCTTTTGCGGGTTATTCGAAGTGCTCAAGATTGACCGGATCCCCGGACTTCATATCAAGTTGCTTGCGGATGTCTTCAAACATCATGTCGTAATGCTTGTGAACCGAGCCGATCTGGCTGTGCGTCTTGGGAATGCCGTACTTCTCGGCGATTTTCGTCACATTGTTGGCAAAGTTGTAGGCCTCCTCTTTGGGCAGGAAGAAGGTCTCTTTCATGTCCTTGCCCTGAAGGTTGCCATGCATCGTGAACTGGATGCCTTTGCCTTTTTTCGGATCGCTGAACACTTCATAGTCGAGGCACACGTTGTAACTGACGTCATCCGGCGTCAACGCGTGCCGCTCAATATGCAAATGACCGGGTTCAAACTGGGCCATGAGTTTCTCCTTTCAAGGCATGGGAGAAGGGCAGACCAGGGGCCTGCCCCCGGAGTTTCTGATTATCGGTAAGTGATGCCCGGCTTCGCCGTGGTCACGCGAGTACCGGCAGTACCCTGGACAATCGCTTCAATATCCGCCAACGAACCGATCACCGCGACCTTGCCAGTATGGCGCGCGAATTCGCAGGCTGCCTGTACCTTCGGCCCCATGGAACCGGCGGCAAAGCCGAGGCGTTCGAGTTCGTCCGGGTGCGCTTCGGCAATGGCTTTCTGCGTCGGTTTACCGTAGTCGATAAACGCCGCGTTGACGTCCGTGGCGATTACCAGCAAGTCGGCTTCCAGTTGCTCGGCGAGCAGCGACGAGCACAGATCCTTGTCGATTACCGCCTCGATACCCTTGAGGTTGCGGTTCTCGTCGTACATGGTCGGAATGCCGCCACCACCGGCGCAAATCACGATACTGCCCTTGTCCAGCAGCCATTTGATCGGGCGGATTTCGAAGATGCGTTTTGGCCGTGGGCTGGCCACCACACGGCGGAACATGTCGCCATCTGGAGCAATCGCCCAGCCTTTTTCGGCAGCGAGTTTTTCTGCTTCGGCCTTGTCGTAGACCGGGCCGATCGGTTTGGTCGGGTTCTGGAAGGCCGGATCCTTGGCGTCGACTTCAACCTGGGTCAGCAGGGTGGCGAACGGCACTTCGAAGTCGAGCAGGTTGCCCAGTTCCTGTTCGATGATGTAGCCGATCATGCCTTCGGTTTCGGCACCGAGCACGTCCAGCGGGTAAGGGGTGACGGAGGTGTAGGCCGCCGCTTGCAACGACAGCAGGCCGACTTGCGGGCCATTGCCGTGGGCGATGACCAGTTGGTTGCCAGGATGGATCTTGGCGATTTGCTCGGTGGCGATGCGGATGTTGGCGCGCTGATTGTCAGCGGTCATCGGTTCACCACGGCGGAGCAGGGCGTTACCGCCCAGCGCTACGACGATACGCATGGTGCATGTCCTTCTAATCAGAGGAGAGGCAAACAACTCGATCTTCCTGTCGGAACCGGGATCCCCTGTGGGAGCGAGCCTGCTCGCGAAGGCGTCAGATCAGTCGACATCTCTGTTGAATGACCCACCGCTTTCGCGAGCAGGCTCGCTCCCACCTGTGGCACCGGTTCCTTCAGTGGGAGCTATTTCAGTTACAGATCAGCCAGGGTCGAGACCAGAATCGCCTTGATCGTGTGCATGCGGTTTTCCGCTTGCTCGAAGGCGATGCAGGCAGGCGACTCGAACACGTCGTCGGTCACTTCGATGCCGTTTTTCAGGTGCGGATACTGCTCGGCAATCTGTTTGCCGACCTTGGTATCACTGTTGTGGAACGCCGGCAGGCAGTGCATGAACTTGGTGCGCGGGTTTCCGCTGGCTTTCATCAGTTCAGCGTTGACCTGATACGGCAGCAGTTGCTGGATACGCTCGGCCCAGGCTTCCACCGGTTCGCCCATCGATACCCAAACGTCGGTGTGAATAAAGTCGACGCCTTTGACCGCCGCTTTCGGGTCTTCAGTCAGGGTGATACGTGCGCCACTTTCTTCCGCATATTTGTGGCAACGCTCGACCAGATCATCCAGTGGCCACAGCGCTTTCGGCGCGCAGATGCGCACGTCCATGCCGAGCTTGGCGCCGACCAGCAGCAGCGAGTTGCCCATGTTGTTGCGCGCATCGCCGAGGTAGGCGTAGCTGATCTCATGGATCGGCTTGTCGGCGTGTTCACGCATGGTCAGCACGTCGGCGATCATCTGCGTCGGGTGATATTCATCGGTCAGGCCGTTGAACACCGGCACCCCGGCGAACTTGGCCAGCTCTTCGACGATTTCCTGTTTGAAGCCACGGTATTCGATGGCGTCGTACATGCGCCCCAGCACGCGGGCAGTGTCTTTCATGCTTTCTTTGTGGCCGATCTGCGACGAGTTCGGGTCGATGTAGGTGACGTTAGCGCCTTGGTCATACGCCGCCACTTCGAATGCGCAACGGGTGCGGGTCGAGGTTTTTTCGAAGATCAGGGCGATGTTGTTGCCCTTCAGGTGTTGCTGTTCGGTGCCGGTGTATTTCGCGCGTTTCAGATCGCGGGACAGGTCGAGCAGGTAACGCAGCTCACGTGGGGTGTGGTGTTCCAGGCTGAGCAGGTTACGGTTGTGAATGTTGAACGCCATGATGATTCTCCTTGGATTCGGTAATCGGCCCGGCCGCTACGGGATGGGTGCGGCCGGGGAGATGGTCGTTTAGTAATCGATCGGGTCGCGGATGATCGGGCAGGTCATGCAGTGGCCACCGCCACGGCCTCGGCCCAGTTCACCGGCGCTGATGGTGATGACTTCCACGCCGGCCTTGCGCAGCAGGGTGTTGGTGTAGGTGTTGCGGTCGTAGCCGATGACCACGCCCGGCTCCACGGCCACCACGTTGTTACCGTCGTCCCATTGTTCGCGCTCGGCGGCGAAGCTGTTGCCACCGGTTTCCACCACGCGCAGTTTCGGCAGGTTGAGGGCTTTGGCCACGGTATCGAGGAAAGTGCCTTCTTCGCGGCGGATGTCGATGCCGCCCTGTTTGCTTTCGTCAGGTCGCAGAGTGAAGGCGACAATCTGGTTCACCACTTCCGGGAAAATCGTCACCAGGTCGCGGTCGCAGAAGCTGAACACGGTGTCGAGGTGCATCGCGGCGCGGGACTTCGGCAGGCCGGCAACGATGACTTTTTCCACGGCTTTGTTCTTGAACAGGTTCAGCGCCAGTTGGCCGATGGCCTGACGCGATGAGCGCTCGCCCATACCGATCAACACCACACCGTTGCCGATTGGCATCACGTCGCCGCCCTCAAGGGTGGAGCTGCCGTGATCCTTATCCGGGTCGCCGTACCAGATTTCAAATTCGGCGTTGGTGAATTGCGGGTGGAATTTGTAGATGGCGGTGGCCAGCAGGGTTTCCTGACGGCGCGCCGGCCAGTACATCGGGTTCAGCGTTACGCCGCCATAGATCCAGCAGGTGGTGTCACGGGTGAACTGAGTGTTCGGCAGCGGCGGCAGAATGAAGCTGGAGTGGCCGAGGAAGTCGCGGAACATCTGGATGGTCTTGCCACCGAAGCTGTCCGGCAGATCATCGGCAGACACGCCACCAATCAGGAATTCGGCGATGTGCCGTGGTTCGAGGCTCTTCAGCCAGGATTTGACTTCGTTGATCAGGCCCAGGCCCACCGAGTCGGCGGTGACCTTGCGCTCGAGAATCCAGTCCAGTGCCTCAGGGTTAGCGACGATGTCGGTGAGCAGGTTGTGCATTTCCAGCACGTCGATGCCGCGCTCGCGCATCTTGGTGACGAAGTCGAAGTGGTCGCGCTTGGCCTGAGCCACCCAGAGCACGTCATCGAACAGCAGTTCATCGCAGTTGTTCGGGGTCAGCCGCTGATGGGCCAGACCTGGGGAGCACACCATGACTTTGCGCAGTTTGCCGGCTTCGGAATGGACGCCGTACTTAACTTTTTCCGTGGTCATTTCAGATCCTCCAGATAACAAATCAATCAGGGATTACAGAGTCAGGAAGCCGTCGTAGAGACCGTAGGCAGCCACCAGGGCGCCCACGACCACTGCGGCGAAAATCAGCTTCTCGACGTTAGTGAAAATCGGTTGTTTGAGTTCCAGCTTGGCTTTGGCGAACAGGATCGCGCCGGGGGCATAGAGCAGGGCTGAGAGCAGCAGGTACTTGATCCCGCCGGCGTACAGCAGCCAGACCGCATAGATCAGCGCGATGCCGCCGATAATCAGATCCTTGCGCCGTTCGGCCGCGAAGCCTTCGTAACTTTCACCGCGCACCGCCAGCAGCAGGGCGTAGGCCGCCGACCACAGGTACGGCACCAGAATCATCGAAGTGGCGAGGTAGATCAGCGACAGGTAAGTGCTGGCCGAAAACAGCGTGATGACCAGGAAAATCTGCACCATCGCGTTGGTCAGCCACAGGGCGTTGACCGGTACGTGGTTGGCGTTTTCCTTGCGCAGAAACTCCGGCATGGTGTGGTCTTTGGCGGCGGCGAACATGATCTCCGCACACAGCAGCACCCACGACAGCAGCGCCCCCAGCAGCGAGATGATCAGACCGACGCTGATCAGCACCGCGCCCCAGTGACCGACCACATGCTCAAGCACGGCGGCCATCGACGGGTTCTGCAGTTTCGCCAGTTCCGGTTGGGTCATGATGCCCAGCGACAGCACGTTCACCAGCACCAGAAACAGCAGCACGGTGATGAAGCCGATCACGGTGGCCTTACCGACGTCCGAGCGTTTTTCCGCGCGGGCCGAGAAGATGCTCGCGCCCTCGATGCCGATGAACACCCACACGGTGACCAGCATCATGTTGCGCACCTGGTTCATCACACTGCCCAGATCCGGATTTTTGATGCCCCAGATGTCGGCGGTGAAGATGTCCAGTTTGAAGGCGAACACCGCGATCAACACGAACAGCAGCAGCGGTACGACCTTGGCGACCGTGGTCACCAGGTTGATGAACGCTGCTTCCTTGATCCCGCGCAGCACCAGAAAGTGCACCGCCCACAACAGCACCGAGGCGCCAATCACCGCAGCAACGGTGTTGCCCTCACCGAAAACCGGAAAGAAATAGCCGAGGGTGCTGAACAGCAGAACGAAGTAACCGACGTTACCCAGCCAGGCGCTGATCCAGTAACCCCAAGCGGACGAGAAACCCATGTAATCGCCAAATCCGGCCTTGGCGTAGGCGTAGACACCGCCGTCCAGGTCAGGCTTGCGATTGGCGAGGGTCTGGAAGACAAAAGCGAGGGTGAGCATGCCGACAGCGGTGATGGCCCAACCGATAAGTACTGCACCGACATCGGCGCTGGCGGCCATGTTTTGCGGCAAGGAGAATATCCCGCCACCGATCATTGAACCGACTACCAATGCAACCAGTGCACCTAGTCGTAGTTTTCCGGGAGCTTCAGACATTTGCATGACTCCATTGCAGGAGAGAAGAGATCACAGCGTAGTTCTGTTGTCTGTTCAAACAGCTGACTTAGATCAGTGCATGGTCACATTCCATTGTTAA
Organism: Pseudomonas sp. SCA2728.1_7; assembly: GCF_018138145.1. Taxonomy (NCBI): domain Bacteria; kingdom Pseudomonadati; phylum Pseudomonadota; class Gammaproteobacteria; order Pseudomonadales; family Pseudomonadaceae; genus Pseudomonas; species Pseudomonas sp. SCA2728.1_7. Next base: position 5,658,439 of record NZ_CP073104.1, read on the forward strand.
TGAATGACTTAGGCTTCGACTGAAGGCATAAAGCTCCTACCTGCAAGGCCCGTCCTAGAGGCGTTGTGGCTACATCTTTGGGAATGACTAGTATTACTTTCGAATTATCACGCTAGTTCTTTTTCAGCTTTTGGCAAATTTTCCGCCTCTGTTTTCAGTACAGAATTGATTTATCAGGATCAGCGCACAAAACCGACTTAGCGTGCTAGAGCGTTAGCGTCATCGGCTATATAAAAATGGGCGTTAATTGGCGTTACCTGATAAACGTCATCTACCTTTATCCGTTTAGTTAATCGTCGTTAAAATCCAATTCTCACCACACATTCAAAGGGAAACTGAAATGTCGCAACCGACGCAAAAGCTGCGATTAGGCGCGTTGATCGCCCTGGTGGTGGGTTCGATGATTGGCGGGGGGATTTTCTCGCTGCCGCAGAACATGGCGGCACGCGCCGATGCCGGGGCGATCCTGATCGGTTGGGGGATTACCGCGATCGGCATGCTGACTCTGGCGTTCGTCTTTCAGACCCTGGCCAATCGCAAACCCGAACTGGATTCCGGCGTGTATGCCTACGCCAAGGCCGGGTTTGGCGACTACATGGGTTTCTCGTCGGCGTGGGGTTACTGGATCAGCGCGTGGCTGGGCAATGTCGGGTATTTCGTCTTGTTGTTCAGCACCCTTGGGTATTTTTTTCCGGTGTTTGGCCAGGGCAACACGCCAATCGCCATCGGCTGCGCCTCGGTGCTGCTGTGGGCCGTGCATTTTCTGGTGATGCGCGGGATCAAGGAAGCGGCGCTGATCAATCAACTGACCACGGTGGCCAAAGTCGTACCGCTGATCATGTTCATCGTCATCGCGGCGGTGGCATTCAAGGCTGACATTTTCACTCGTGACATCTGGGGCACCAGCAACCCGAATTTCGGCGGGGTGATGGATCAGGTGCGCAACATGATGCTGGTCACGGTGTTCGTGTTCATCGGCATCGAAGGCGCCAGCGTGTACTCGGCGCGGGCGGAAAAACGCAGCGACGTCGGTCGCGCCACGGTCATCGGTTTTGTCGGCGTGCTGGCGCTGCTGGTGCTGGTCAACGTGCTGTCGCTGGGGATCATGAGCCAGCCGGAGCTGGCGAATCTGCAGAACCCGTCACTGGCGGCGGTACTCGAACACATTGTCGGGCCGTGGGGCGCGCTGTTGATCAGCATCGGTCTGGCGATTTCACTGCTCGGTGCGTTGCTGTCCTGGGCCTTGCTGTGTGCGGAAATCCTCTTCGCCACGGCCAAGGACAAGACCATGCCGGCGTTCCTGAAAAAGGAAAACAGGAACCACGTGCCGGTCAATGCGTTGTGGCTGACCAACGTGATGATCCAGATTTTCCTCTTGATCACGTTGTTTTCGGCGGGCACTTACACCAGCCTGATTTATCTGGCCTCGTCGATGATTCTGGTGCCGTATCTGTGGTCGGCGGCGTACGCGGTGCTGCTCAGCGGACGCGGCGAAACCTATGAGCATGCCTCGGCCGAACGCACCAAGGACCTGCTGATCGGCGGCATCGCCCTAGGGTATGCGGTGTGGTTGTTGTATGCCGGCGGCGTGAAGTATTTGCTGCTGTCGGCGTTGCTGTATGCGCCGGGGGTGATCCTGTTTGCCAAGGCCAAGCGTGAGGCGGGCGAACCGTTGTTCACCCATGTCGAGAAGGGCATTTTCACCTGCGTGGTTATTGGCGCGGGGCTGGCGGCGTATGGGTTGTACAGCGGTGTGCTGTCGTTGTGAGGTTGTCGCTTGCGTATGCGCCGCCGTATGACTGGGACGCAATGCTGGGGTTTCTCGCGGCGCGGGCGGTGGTCGGGATGGAGGTTGTGGTCGAGGATGTGTACTCGCGCAGCATCGGGTTGAACGGGCTTCATGGCACGGTTTCAATTTGGCCTGAGGCAGGGAATGCCTTGGCGGTTGAGCTGGATTTTCCTGATCCGTTGATGGTGCCCGAGATCGTTATCAGGTTGCGGCGGATGTTTGATCTGGATGCGGATCTGGCGCTGATGCACGGGCATTTGGCGAGTGATCCGTTGCTGGCGCGGTTGATTGCCGAGCGTCCGGGGCTGCGGATTCCCGGTGCGTGGGATGGCTTGGAATTGGCGTTTCGCGCGGTGCTCGGGCAGCAGATTACGGTGCTGGCGGCGATTCGTTTGGCGGGGAAACTGGTTGGGCAATATGGCGCGCCGCTGGATTCGGGCGTGCCTGGATTGACCCATGTGTTTCCCGAGGCGGACGTGTTGGCAGCGGCAGATCTGGCGGCGCTGGGCATGCCGAAAAGTCGCGGGCGGACGCTGTCGGGTGTGGTGCAAGCGTTGCTGGATGAGCCTTCTTTGTTTGAACCGAATCGCGAGGGTGGCGTGGCGCGGTTGTTGGCCTTGCACGGGATTGGCGAGTGGACGGCGCAGTACATTGCGTTGCGGCAGTTGCGCGATCTGGATGGGTTTCCGACCAGGGATGTCGGGTTGCTGAGAGCGCTGGAAGTGCTGGAAGGCAAGCGGCCGACAGAGCGGGAATTGTCGTTGCGCGCTGAGGCGTGGCGGCCGTATCGGGGGTATGCGGCGCAGCTTTTGTGGACATCTTTGAGCCGGGCAGATTGATACATCATCACTCGGCCTGAAATTGCAGCCCTCACCCCAGCCCTCTCCCAGAGGGAGAGGGGGCCGATCGAGGTGTCTTGCGTTGTCCATCGACCTGCAAGACCGAGTCGATTATGGATTCAGCGCCAATCGTTCAAGTCGGTGAATCTCTTCAGTATCCCCGAATCAGTCTCTCTCTCTGAGAGCGGGGGCCGACCGAGGTGTTTTGCGCTATCCATCGACCTGAAAGACCGAGTCGATTATGGATTCAGCGCCAATCGTTCAAGTCGGTGAATCTCTTCAATATTCCCCGATCGGTCCCCTCTCCCTCTGGGAGAGGGTTAGGGTGAGGGGCTTTTAATTCCACTGTGGGTGATGAGAACCCAGTTCTGTGGCCGGCAACGCCCACTGAATCGGTGTGCCGCTGATCTTCACCGGCACCTGCAAGCGATGCGCCGGGCCCCACGGGGTCTGCTCCACCGACACCACCTGATCCTGTTCATCCTCGGCACGTAGCGCTTCGGTTGTCCCCGGCGCAGACTCGATCAACAACTTCGCCGTCCGCGCCAGCGACAATCGCGCCGAGCCACCGCGACCCGTGTTCAAACGCTCAGTCAGCAATCTGATCGCACTCGCCGCCATCAAATACCCCGTCGCATGATCCAGCGCCTGCACCGGCAACGGCGTCGGTTTATCGGCCTGTTGCCAGCGCTGCCCGGCCTCGGCGATGCCGCTGCTCATCTGCACCAGACTGTCGAAACCACGGCGGTTTTGCCACGGGCCGCTCCAGCCGTAAGCGTTGAGACCGACATCGATCAGGCCCGGCGCGAGCTGGCGACGGCGCTCAACGCCGAAGCCGAGATTTTCCAGTGCGTCGGCGCGGTAGCCGTGCAGCAGAATATCGGCGTCCTTCAACAGACTTTCGAACACCGCACGATCTGCCGAGTCATGCAGATTCAACCGTGCGCAGCGTTTGCCGAGGGTCATTTCCGGGACGACACCGGGCTCGTTCCAGGTCGGTGAATCGATGCGCAATACATCGGCGCCAAGGCCCGCGAGAAAACGGCTGGCGGTGGGACCAGCGAGCACGCGCGTCAGGTCCAGCACCTTGATCCCGGCCAACGGTTGCGCCACCGAGCCTCGCCAGGTTTGGCTGTTTTCATCTTGCGAATCGAGGAAATGCACCAGCGGCTCGGCATTCACCGCCAGTCCCTGCGGATGCGTCTGCCACTGTGCCCAACTGCGCATTTCGGCGGCGCAGCCCTTGGCCTCGACCACCGCTTGTTCCAGATCCGTACTTGCCCATTGCGCGACTTTCGCCGCCATCGCAGCACGGTCGGCGCAGGCACCGAGCACACGTTCAGCGGCGGCGCGGTGATGTGGGGCGTTGGTGTGCAGGCGGATCCAGCCATCCTGTGTGGCGTAGTCGCCGGCAACCGGGTCCCACAGCGGTGGTACTTGCCAGCCCATCGGGCGCAGCGAGGTCGAGAACCAGAACGAGGCCAGGCGTCGGTCGACTTCAATGTCGGGCAAGTGACCGGTCTGCTGTTCGATCAATTGGCTAACGGCCTGACCGGCCGCGGCCATGCTGGTGCAGGCAAGCTCGGTAACGGCGAACGCCGAGGGCAGGGCGCCGCGGTCGGTGAACGGAATCGGCGTGTGTGACAAGCCGAGTGCGGCTTGAATGGACGTGAGTAAATCAGTCATCGAAGGCCCTCCGGAGCGAGAGGGCGATGATAGTGCAAAAAATCATTGGATTAGATGAAAGCTCCTGTAGGAGTGAGCCTGCTCGCGATCGCGGTGGGTCAGTCGACACATGCTCCACTGATCCACCGCGATCGCGAGCAGGCTCACTCCTACAAGGGAAATGCAGTGTGGCTTAGACGCGGAACTGATCCATCAATTTCATCTGCTGACTGGCCAGGGCATTGAGCTGGCTGCTGATCGCGGCTGACTCAGTGGCTTGTTCAGTCAATGTTTCGGTAACGGTACGAATCGCCGAGACATTGCGATTGACCTCTTCAGCCACCGCACTCTGCTGCTCAGCTGCACTGGCAATCTGCAAGTTCATGTCACTGATCACCGTCACCGCATCGCTGATCTTGCCCAGCGCATCGACGGCCTGACGAATCTGCCCGGCGTTGTTGTGCGCCTGGGTCTGGCTCGAATGCATGGTCGCGACCACGCCTCGGGTGCCGGTCTGAATCCGCTCGATCACGATGCGAATCTCTTCCACCGAATCCTGCGTGCGCTTGGCGAGGTTGCGCACTTCGTCGGCAACCACGGCAAAACCACGGCCACTCTCACCGGCACGGGCGGCTTCAATCGCCGCGTTGAGGGCGAGCAGGTTGGTCTGCTCGGCGATGCTGCGGATCACCTCCAGTACCGAGCCGATCTGCTCGCTGTTGACCGCCAGTGCTTCAACCTCAGTCACTGCCTTGCTGACTTCATCGGCCAGTTGATTGATGTCGCGGGTGCTGCGCTCGATGATCGACATGCCGTCCTTGGCCGACTGATCGGCACCTTTCGCGGCATTGGCTGCGTTCGATGCGCTGTTGGCGACGTCGTGGGCAGTGGCGCTCATTTCGTTGGAGGCGGTGGCGACCTGATCGATCTCGCGGAACTGCACCTGCATGCCTTCACTGGTCTGGCGGGCGATTTCCGAAGACTGGTCGGCGGTGCCGCGCGCCTCGGTGATGCTCTGCTTGATCTGCGCGATGGTCGGTTGCAGCTTGTCGAGGAAGCGGTTGAACCAGTTGACCAGTTCGCCCAGTTCATCCTGCTTGCTGTAGTTCAGGCGTTGGGTCAGATCGCCTTCGCCGCTGGCAATATTTTTCAGCATCTCGGCGACGCTGTTGATCGGCCGGGTGACGCCGGATGCGGTCAGCCAGATCAGCAGCAGGCCAACCAGACCGGCGACCACGGCAACCAGCAGCGCTGTGATCACGCCAGTTTCCTGAGCATCGTCGAGTACCGCTTGCAACTTGACCGAGTCGGCCAGCAGCACTTGTTTCGGCAGGTCGATGACCACGCCCCAGGCGCGCGAGTTACCGATCGGATCGACCGGGTACACCGCACGAATAAGGTCGCCCTGTTCGAGAATCTTCGGTGTGCCAGAAGTCAGCAGTTGCAGCACGTCTTTGCCATCGGCACCGAGGGTGTCGCTGATCTTTTTGCCGACCTTGCTCGCGTCGGAACTGTCGGCGCCGAGCACGCCGCTGCCAGAGACGATCAGCATATGCCCGGCGTTGTTGAACAGGCTGCGCTGGGAATCCACGGCCGCCGCTTGCAGGGCGTCGAGGGCGATGTCGACGCCGACCACGCCGATGGCTTTGCCGTCGACAATCAACGGCACGGAAATGGTCGTCATGAGCATTTCCTTGCCACCGACGGTGTCGGCATACGGATCGAGCAGGCAGGTACGCTTGTTATCGCGAGGGCAGGTGTACCAACTGTTGTAGGGCGTGCCGCTGACGCTGAGGGTGGTTTTGGTCAGGTCTTCTTCGACCATGATGGTGTTCAGCGAGGCACCGGCGGCGCGACTCCAGTAAGTCGCGAAACGCCCGGCTTCGTTGGACTGACGAGCGGCATCGTTGGCGAATTCGCTGTCCTTGCCGTCGAGAGCGTTCGGTTCGAAAGCGAGCCAGATACCGAGCACTTTATCGTTGCGCTCAAAAGCGGTTTTCAGGCTCAGGTTCAACTCTTCGCGCAGGGCGCCGGCGTCCAGCGAACGCTTGGCGGCCATGACGCGCAGGTCCTTGATCTGATCCGCTACGGCAGTGATCACCGTCAGGCTTTCGCCGAAGGTTTTCTGCACCCGCACCGCTTGTTCGGCGGCTTTGGCTTGCAACAGATTCTGCACACTGGCGGTGAGCAATTTGTTGCTGGAGTTGCTGACCAGTTCGTCGTTCTGATTGGTCTGGTAGATGTTCATGCCGACGATCAGCGCAACCACACCGAGCAGGCACAGGCCGGAGAGCAGAACGATTTTCAGGCGAATGGACAGAGCGTCGAACATGGGGCGATCTCGCGAATGAATAAACGGGTGGCAGGCGGACATGAACTATCCGGTACGCCAAATCCATTCAGCGCCATTCAATGCTCATCGGCGTGGATGCAGAGGTCATGAGGCGCGTGCCGACGGACGGTCAGCGCTAAACGTTTGCGCAGGGGAAAGTGCTGAAAAAGCGAATAATTACAGGGATGTTTCAGTGCGAAGACGGGTCAGTGCAGACCCGGATGGATTCCGGGCGCGACCAGATCCACAGATTGCCCAGGCTCATCCCGGCAATCGCCAGATAGATCGGCCAGCCGTGGTCGAGCATCACCAGCATTAACGTCGCGCAAAGCAACATGCTCACTGTCGCGCTGACTTTGGCCTTGCGCGCGATGATCTTGCCGTTGCGCCAGTTGCTGAGGATCGGCCCGAACAGGCGATGGTTTTCCAGCCAGGCACTCAGGCGCGGCGAACTGCGGGTCGCGGCCCAAGCGGCGAGGAGGATGAACTCGGTGGTCGGCAGGCCGGGCACGACAATGGCGATCAAGCCGATGCCGAGGCTGACGTAGGCCAGCAGACCGAACAGCAGACGGGCGAGTTTCGAGGAGGCGGGTTGCGGCATGGGCTACGCGGTGGCTTCTGAAGCGGAATGGAGATCTTACAGGCTTACGCAGTTCCCCTGTAGGAGTGAGCCTGCTCGCGATAGCGGTGTATCAGTCGACATTCATATTGAATGACAGGACGCCATCGCGAGCAGGCTCACTCCTACAGGATGTGTGTTGTGTCAGGCCGGTTCGGCTTCTGTGGCGTAAGCCTGTTCCAGCAGCACGGTGAAACGGTTGAACGCGTCGATCGCACCTTGCTCGACTTCAGCTTCTTCTTCAGCGCTGAACTGCAGCGAATCGAGGGTGCGTACGAAGCTTTTCCAGCCTTCCGCACGGCCACCTTCTGGCTCACCCAGGTGACGGGCACCAAAGGTTTCGCTCAGCTCCAGCGCCACAGCGCGTTTGATCAGGAACGCCGCACCGAGCTTTGAACCTTCGGAAACAAAGATCCAGCCCAGAGCACGCGCCTTGCTCGGATTTTTCACTGCGCCTGCGACCGCTGCCGGCACTTCGGTGTCCAGATCAGCCAGGTCAGCCTTGGCCGCTTCGGCGCGGCAACGCGCCGGCAGATCCGGGACGATGGCGGTCAGTTCGGCATCGTTGTACAGCTCGACCAGTTCCGACTGGAACAGGTACTGCGCGACGACAAAACGGGCGAAATTGGCGCGGGTCTCGAACGGCGCGTGGGCTTTGACCAGGGCGTCGAGTTTGCTGTGCGGCTCATGGGTGATCTGGTTCAGGCGTTGTGAACGCAGGGCTTTTTCCGAAGTGGTCATGACATGTCCTTGATAAAAGAGGCGCTTGATAACGAGACGAACAAGACGCCGTGCAAGCGTAAAAAAACCTCACGGCGCGGTGCCTGAACACGCGCAGTGAGGTTGGCCGGATCAGATGTCCCAGATCAGATTGATCGCGAAGTTGCGGCCCGGTTGGGTCAGGCGATCAAGGTTGGCCGGCTGCGTCACCGACGCTTCGCCGACGCTGTCGTAACCGCGCACGTCATCCCACAGCCAGTATTTCTTGTCGGTCAGGTTGTAGATGCCGCCGCTGACGGTGACGTCGTCGGTGACTTTGTAATAACCGGCCAGATCAAGAATGCCGAAGCCCGGGGTTTTGAACTGGCTGCTGACGCCATCCGGCGACTTGAAATTGCTGTCGTCGACGCGATCCTTTTTCTTCACCACGGTCCAGCTCAGCAGGCCGCCGTAGTTGTCCTGGTCGTAACCCAGACCGAACACGCCGGTCAGCGGGTTGACGCTGTTGATCGGCTCGCCGTTGTCGTTGTTGCGACCGTAGGCGTAGGCGATCGAGCCTTGGGTGTAGAGGCCTTGCGGCGCGCCGAATGCATCCAGATTCAGGCGACCTTTGACTTCCGCACCCTTGATGGTGGCGTGCTTGATGTTGGCCGACTGGAAGGTCAGCTCGTTGCGGCCCGGGGTCACGGCGTCTTCGTTGATGAAATCGCGGTACTTGTTATAGAACACCGCCACGTCGAACGAACCGTGCTCGAAGTTACCGCGCAGACCGGTTTCATAGCTTTTGCTTTTCTCCGGTTCGAGGTCCGGGTTCGGCGCCACGCTGTAACCGGTGGTGGTGTTTTCGAAGCGGCCGTACAGGGCTTTCGCGGTCGGAGTACGGAAACCTTCAGCGTACTGACCGTACCAGGTGTAGTTTTCGGTCAGGGCGTAGGTCAGGCCGAATTTCGGCGAGACTTTGTGCCAGGTCTTGTTCTCGTCGCTGACCGTGCCTTGGCCGTCCGCCGCCACGGTGTTGAGGAATTCCTGAGTGATGTGCGGCTTGAGCTGGGTGTAGTCGTAGCGCAGGCCCGGCAGGAAGGTCCAGTTCTTCCAGCTGATCTGATCCTGAGCGAACACGCTGTAGGTGTTGATGGTCGGGTCCGGGAAGTCGGTCGCCTTGGCCAACACGTCAGCGGTACTGGTCGCACCAATGGCGGTGCAGCCACGACCGACGGCCAGGCAAGTGCCGTCGCCGCTGCGCGAACCGGTGACTTTCTGTTGCTTGAGGGTGGTGCCGTAAGTCAGGACGTGATCGGTGTCGCCGATGGCGAACGCCTTGTCCAGTTGCGCATCGAAGACCCACTGCTTTTCTTCGTAGATCGTGTCACGAGTACGCAGCACTTGGCGGGTGATCGGGTAGTAGAACTCGGTGGTGCTCTGGTCAGTCTTGGCGATCTGGTGGTTGAGGCTCCACTTCACGTTGTCGACCAGCAGGCTGTCGAGGGCGAACGAGTGTTCGATGCCGATACGTTCACGGGTGATCGTGTCGTTACCGGTGCGCCACTGGTACATGCCGCCGGGCAGTACGCTGTTCGGAATGGTCGGGGCGCCGTTGAAGTACGGGCCGCCGTAGGCACTTTTCTGATCGGTGTCGCGATCATCCTTGTACTTTTCGTAGGTCAGGCCCAGACGCGAATCTTCGTTGTAGTTCCAGCCGATCTTGGCCAGCACGTTGTAGGCGTTGACGTCTTCCGGGTTGGCGGCAGTGCGTTCCAGACCGGTGCCGTTGTTGCTGCCATAGGAATCGGTCTCGTGACCGTCGCGCTGGCTGTAGTGCAGCAAGCCGTCGAACTGGTCGGCGCGGCCGGCGACGGTGGCGGATTTCAGCCAGCTGTCATCGGCGGAGCTGTAACCGGTTTTCAGACGCGCGCCGACGTCTTTGCCGGGCTTGATGATGTCGTCGGCATCGAGGGTGTAGTAGCTGACGGCGCCGCCGATGGCGTTGCTGCCGTAGAGCACCGAGGCCGGGCCACGGAGGATTTCCACGCGTTTGACGATTTCCGGGTCAACGTAATTGCGCTGGGTCTTGGCATACGGGCCGTTGAAGAAACCGTCCGGCACTTCCACGCCGTCAACCTGCGTCAGGATGCGGTCGCCGTCGATACCACGGATGTTGTAGCCGCTGATGCCGCCACGGGTGCCGGCGCCGCCGACGGATACGCCCGGCTCATAACGCACCAGATCCTTGATGGTGTTGACGTTGTTGCGGTCCAGATCCTGGCGGGTCTGCACGGTGACGGTGGCCGGTACGCTGTTGACCGACTGCTCCTGACGGGTGGCGCTGATGGTCACCTGATCGAGATTGAGCGTGCCGCTGGCGTTGCGCTTTTCCAGGACGACGTTGTTGTTGCTGATTTTGCGGAAGCTCAGGTTGGTCCCCACCAACAGGCGCTCCAGGGCTTTTTCCGGGGGCAACGAGCCACGCACGCCCGGCGACGACACGCCCTGACCCAGTTCTGCCGGCAAGCCAACCTGCCAACCGGTCACGGTGGTGAAGGCATTGAGCGCCGACACCAGCGGCTGCTGACCGATGGCGAACGAGTAATCGCCCATGTTGCGCGTCGGTTGCTCGGTGGCCGCCATCAGTGGCGCAGTGCCGGCCATCAGGATGGCCGCGGTCAGCAGCGACAAGACGCGGGAAGGGGAGGAAGTCTGGCGGGTAAGGCGTGAGGACATCGATAGCGCTCCGTGTCGCACGAATCTTTATAGGGGCTGATTGGCTTCGCGTGTTGCGAATCAATTGCATTGGCTATAACGAGACGTACTGACGTTGGCTATCGAGTAAAAATAATTCTCATTTAGTTCAGGATGACCACGGCGGGGAATTCTTTCAGTTGCGCCGAGGTGATCTGAGCGAGGGAGCGAACCACGTCGAGCGGCTGATCGAGACGGTAATTGCCGGTCACGGCGACGTCCGCCAGTTGCTCGTTGGTGTTGATGATCCAGCCTGGATAGTAACGGCGCAATTCGGCCAGCACCTGATTCAGCGGGCAGTTCTCGAACACCAGTCGGCCCTGCACCCAGGCCAGATCGGTGTTGGCGTCGAGTTTGGCCGGGCGGTCGAAACCGTTGGGGCCGATTCGGATGCTCTCACCGGCAGTCAGACGCACGCGTGCGTCGTTGTGCGTGGCGCGCAAATCGACGTCGCCGCGCTGCACATTGACCTGCGCGACGCCATCGAGATAACGCACGGCGAACGCGGTATCGCGCACGCTGGCAGTGACTGGTCCGGCATCGATTTCCAGCGGTTGACTGCGGCCGCTGGCAATCTCGAAAAACGCCTCGCCCTGAAACAACCGGGCAACGCGCTGTTGATCGTTGATGGTGCTGGAGAATGCCGAATTGGTATTGAGCAGGACTTTCGAACCGTCCTCCAGTTGCAGACGCTGGCGCTCGCCAACCACCGTGAGGTGATCGGCCTGAAGGCGCATGGGCAGATTACTGAAACTGAACAAGCCAAGGATCAGCACCGCAGCAGTGGCCAGCGGTTTCCAGTGCGGACGCAGACGCTTGAGGACGGTGACTTTCGCAGGTTTCGCCGCCAGGCTTTGCGCGCACTGGGCGACTTGCGGGCCGTCCCAGATCGCCTGAGCCTTGGCAAACGCTTCGGCATTCAACGGATCGGCCGCGAGCCAGGCATGAAACTGCCGGGTCTGCTCCTCGTCCGGGCTGCCGAGCACGATGAGCCAGTCCAGTGCCTGGTCCATTGCGTTTGCAGCGTCCTGCACCGAATCCGGCGAAGGCGAGCGGTGGGTGTCCGTCACGGTGTTTCCTCGGCAGTGTCTGCGCACGGCTGTTTTTTCAAGTGAAGCGTAAAAGTCGGGCAAGGGTAACAAAGCCCGATGATCCGTGCAGGCGATCCTGGCACTTACAGAAAAGCCCTACAGCCTCAGTCGCCATTCAGACGTTCGGCGACGCCGATGCAAATGGTCATGATCAGCTTCAATTCTTTTTGTACGGTGCTGAGGGAGACGTTCAGCTCATCAGCGATTTCCTGATAACTGTTCCCGTGCAAACGGCTGAGGATGAAAATCTGCTGCTGGCGGGGGCTGAGTTGACTGAGGCTCACGTTCAAGCGCTCCAGCATCTGTTCGGCGTGGGCGGCATCTTCGGCGCTGCTGGCGGGGGCGGCGACGCTGTGCACGACATCCTGCGGCACATCATCGACCATGGTTCGCGAATGGATCTTGCGCGCGCGCAAATGATCCAGCGCCAGATTGCGCGCGGTCTGGAAGACAAAAGGTTCGAGGTGATCGATGGCCCGCTCGCTCAACGCCCGCGTCACACGCAGGTAGGTCTCCTGCAGCAGGTCTTCAGCGGTGCTGTGATTGTTGACCATCCGTTCCAGCGTACGCAGCAGCGAGGTGCGCTGAGTAAGGAAGACGTGGTTGAAGCGCGATTGACTCACGGGAGGACCTGATCGATTTCAAGCGAATGATAATGCTTATCATCTGCCTGTATGGTCAAGCCCTGATTTCAAATACAGCACAAAACCCCTGTAGGAGTGAGCCTGCTCGCGATAGCGGTCGATCAGCCACAACATCTGTGACTGACAGATAGCAATCGCGAGCAGGCTCACTCCTACAAAAAGCAGGGAGTTATTCGGCGTTACACAACGCCAGGCAGTTATCCAGCATGCGATTCGAGAAGCCCCACTCGTTGTCATACCAGGCCAGCACTTTCAGCAGTTTGCCGCTGGATTTGGTGTGGTTGGCGTCGAAGATCGACGACAGCGGGTTGTGGTTGAAGTCGCTCGACACCAGCGGCAGGGTGTTGAAACCGAGAATCTTCGAATGCTGGCTTGCAGCCTTGAGCAGCGCGTTGACTTCCTCGGCGCTGGCTTCTTTTTTCAGTTGCACGGTCAAATCCACCAGCGACACATTGATCACCGGCACGCGCACGGCCATGCCGGTCAGTTTGCCGGCCAGTTCCGGCAGTACCAGGCCCACTGCTTCAGCGGCGCCGGTCTTGCTCGGAATCATGTTCTGCGTGGCCGAACGCGCGCGGTAGGGGTCGGTGTGATAGACGTCGGTGAGGTTCTGATCGTTGGTGTAGGCATGAATCGTGGTCATCAAACCGCTTTCAATGCCCAGTTCACGGTGCAGCACCTGCGCCACCGGTGCTAGGCAGTTGGTGGTGCACGAAGCGTTGGAGATGATTTGGTGCGACTGGCGCAGAATGTCATGGTTCACGCCATAAACCACGGTGGCGTCGGCGCCTTTTGCCGGGGCAGAGATGATCACTTTGCGGGCGCCGGCAGTAATATGCGCGGCGGCTTTGGCGCGGTCGGTGAAGAGACCGGTGCATTCGAACACCACATCAATCTTTTCCGCCGCCCATGGCAGCTCGGCCGGGTTGCGAATCGCGCTGACCGCAATGCGGTCGCCGTTGACGGTCAGACTTTCATTGTCATGCTCGACTTGCGCGTCGAACGTGCCGTGAACGGTGTCGTATTTGAGCAGATGGGCATTGATCGAGCTGTCACCCAGATCGTTGATGGCGACGATCTGCAAATCCTGTCGATAGCCTTGGGTATACAGTGCGCGCAGGACATTACGGCCGATGCGGCCAAAACCATTGATTGCGATTCGAAGAGTCATGGAACAGCGCCGCCGTCGTTTTGTTGTTGGAATTACAAGATTATTCGCATAAAAATAGAAAACAAGCCTTTTTAGTGGCAATATTTTGTTTTATCTACAACGAGTGACCTGAATCAACTGGTCCGAATGGTCAAAAAAGCCGTCTGTCATTCCAACAACAACGGCGTTTGATCAGCATAGACAATCAGGTCGCCACATCCGTTAGCCTGGAGTTCTACACATGCATCCCCGCGTCCTTGAGGTCACCGAACGGCTTATCGCCCGCAGCCGCGCCACGCGTCAGGCTTACCTTGCACTGATTCGTGGCGCCGCCACTGACGGGCCGATGCGCGGCAAGCTGCAATGCGCCAATTTCGCCCACGGCGTGGCCGGTTGCGGCAGCGAAGACAAGCACAGCCTGCGGATGATGAACTCGGCGAACATCGCCATTGTTTCTTCGTATAACGACATGCTCTCGGCGCACCAGCCGTATGAAGTCTTCCCGGAACAGATCAAGAACGCCCTGCGCGAAATCGGCTCGGTCGGCCAGTTCGCCGGCGGCACTCCGGCGATGTGCGACGGCGTCACCCAAGGTGAGCCGGGCATGGAACTGAGCCTGCCGAGCCGCGAAGTGATCGCCATGTCGACCGCTGTGGCGCTGTCGCACAACATGTTCGACGGCGCACTGATGCTCGGCATCTGCGACAAGATCGTCCCGGGCCTGATGATGGGTTCGCTGCGTTTCGGCCACCTGCCGACGATTTTCGTCCCGGGTGGGCCGATGGTCTCGGGGATTTCCAACAAGGAAAAAGCCGACGTGCGCCAGAAGTACGCCGAAGGCAAAGCCACCCGCGAAGAGCTGCTGGAATCGGAGATGAAGTCTTACCACAGCCCGGGCACCTGCACTTTCTACGGCACCGCCAACACCAACCAGTTGCTGATGGAAGTCATGGGCCTGCACTTGCCGGGTGCCTCTTTCGTCAACCCGAACACGCCGCTGCGTGATGCGCTGACCCGCGAAGCCGCGCATCAAGTGACGCGCCTGACCAAGCAGAACGGCAACTTCATGCCGATCGGCGAAATCGTCGACGAGAAATCGCTGGTCAACTCGATCGTCGCGCTGCATGCCACCGGCGGCTCGACCAACCACACCCTGCACATGCCGGCCATCGCCATGGCCGCGGGCATTCAACTGACCTGGCAGGACATGGCCGACCTCTCCGAAGTCGTGCCGACCCTGAGCCACGTCTACCCGAACGGCAAAGCCGACATCAACCACTTCCAGGCGGCGGGCGGCATGTCGTTCCTGATCCGCGAACTGCTCGGCGCCGGCCTGCTGCACGAAGACGTCAACACTGTGCTCGGCCACGGCTTGAGCAAATACACCAAAGAGCCGTTCCTTGATAACGGCGAACTGGTCTGGCGTGAAGGCCCGGTCGACAGCCTCGACGAAAACATCCTGCGTCCGGTCGCTCGTGCGTTCTCGCAGGAAGGCGGTTTGCGGGTGATGGAAGGCAACCTCGGTCGCGGTGTGATGAAGGTCTCCGCCGTCGCCCTGGAGAACCAGATCGTCGAAGCGCCGGCGATGGTGTTCCAGGATCAGCAGGATCTGGCCGACGCGTTCAAGGCCGGCCTGCTGGAAAAAGATTTCGTTGCGGTGATGCGCTTCCAGGGCCCGCGCTCCAACGGCATGCCTGAGCTGCACAAGATGACGCCGTTCCTCGGCGTGCTGCAGGATCGCGGCTTCAAAGTCGCGCTGGTGACTGACGGGCGCATGTCCGGCGCCTCGGGGAAAATCCCCGCAGCGATTCACGTCAGCCCGGAAGCTTATGTCGGTGGCGCTTTGGCGCGGGTGCAAGAGGGCGATATCATCCGCGTCGATGGCGTCAAAGGCACCTTGGAACTGAAGGTCGACGCCGCCGAATTTGCAGCGCGCGAACCCGCCAAAGGCCTGTTGGGTAACAACATTGGCAGCGGTCGCGAACTGTTTGGTTTTATGCGTTTGGCCTTCAGCTCGGCGGAGCAGGGCGCCAGCGCCTTCACTTCTGCCCTGGAGACGCTTAATTGAAACTGGCTTTGGTCGGTGACATCGGAGGCACCAACGCGCGGTTTGCGTTGTGGAAAAACCAGCAACTGCAATCGGTTCAGGTGCTGGCCACGGCCGACCACGCCAGCCCGGAAGAGGCGATCAGCCTCTACCTGAGCGGGCTCGGTCTGGCGCCGGGTTCGATCGGTTCGGTGTGCCTGTCGGTGGCCGGCCCGGTCAGTGGTGATGAATTCAAATTCACCAACAACCACTGGCGCCTGAGCCGCACCGCGTTCTGCAAAACCTTGCAGGTCGAACAGTTGTTGCTGGTCAATGACTTCTCGGCGATGGCGTTGGGCATGACCCGTTTGCAGCCGGGCGAATTCCGCGTGGTTTGCGAGGGTACGCCGGAGCCGTTGCGCCCTGCTGTGGTGATTGGCCCGGGCACTGGCCTTGGCGTCGGTACCTTGCTTGATCTGGGTGAAGGTCGTTTTGCGGCGTTGCCGGGCGAGGGCGGTCACGTCGATCTGCCGCTGAGCAGCCCGCGTGAAACCCAGTTGTGGCAGCACATCCACAATGAAATCGGCCATGTCAGCGCGGAAACCGCGTTGAGCGGCGGCGGTTTGCCGCGAGTCTATCGCGCGATCTGCGCAGTGGACGGGCATGAGCCGACACTCGATACGCCGGAAGCGATTACCGCCGCCGGGCTGGCGGGTGACCCGATTGCCCTGGAAGTGCTCGAGCAGTTCTGCTGCTGGCTCGGCCGTGTCGCCGGCAACAACGTGCTGACCACGGGCGGGCGTGGCGGGGTGTATATCGTCGGTGGTGTGATTCCACGCTTTGCCGATTTCTTCCTCGAAAGCGGTTTCGCCCGTAGCTTTGCTGACAAAGGCTGCATGAGCGATTACTTCAAAGGCATTCCGGTGTGGCTGGTGACAGCGCCGTATTCCGGCCTCGTTGGCGCCGGTGTAGCCCTGGATCAATCAATCCCAACCTGAAATGCAATCAAACTGTAGGAGTGAGCCTGCTCGCGATAGCTGTCTTGGATTCAACACATTCGTTGACTGACAAACCGCTATCGCGAGCAGGCTCACTCCTACAGTTGTTTTGTGGTGTTTGTAAAATCAGTGCTTAAGGCATAATCCGCCCCAATTCCAACAACAAGGATGCCTTCGAAGTGAGCTCAGTCAACAAGTCGATATTGTTGGTCGATGACGACCAGGAAATACGCGAGTTGCTGGAAACCTACCTGACTCGCGCCGGGTTTCAGGTGCGGGCCACCGCCGACGGTGCCAGTTTCCGCCAGGCCCTCAACGAGGCGCCGAGCGATCTGGTGATCCTCGATGTCATGCTGCCCGACGAAGACGGCTTCAGCCTGTGCCGTTGGGTGCGTCAGCATCCGCGTCAGGCACAGGTGCCGATCATCATGCTCACCGCCAGTTCCGACGAAGCCGACCGCGTGATCGGCCTTGAACTCGGCGCTGACGACTACCTCGGCAAACCCTTCAGCCCGCGCGAACTGCAAGCGCGCATCAAGGCATTGCTGCGGCGTGCGCAATTCGGTCAGGAGCGCAGTGGCAGCGACGTACTGGCCTTCGATGAATGGCGGCTGGACATGGTCAGCCATCGGTTGTTTCACACTGACGGCGAGGAAGTGATTCTCTCCGGTGCCGACTTCGCCCTGTTGAAGCTGTTCCTCGATCACCCGCAGGAAATCCTCGACCGCGACACCATCGGCAACGCCACCCGGGGTCGCGATCTGATGCCGCTCGATCGCATCGTCGACATGGCCGTCAGCCGTTTGCGCCAGCGCCTGCGCGATACCGAGAAACCGCCACGACTGATTCGCACCGTGCGCGGCAGTGGCTATCAACTGGCAGCCAACGTGGTTGCCGGCAATGGTCACTGATTCGCTGCGTAAACTAGCCGCCAAGGTCCCGGTTCCGCGTTCGTTGCTCGGGCGGATGTTGCTGCTGACGTTGCTGGCGGTGCTGTTCGCGCAAACATTGTCGAGCGTGATCTGGGTCTCGCAACTGCGCGCCACCCAGCTCGAAGGCTTGGTCACCAGCGCCCGCAGCCTTGCCCATTCGATGACCGCCAGCGTCAGTTACTTCCGCTCGCTGCCGGTGGCTTATCGGCCGCTGGTGCTCGATCAGTTGCGCAGTATGGGCGGCACCCGCTTCGTCGTGACCCTCAACGACAAACCTTTGGGCATGGATGTGCTGCCGGTCACGCCGCGTAAAGCGGCGGTGATGAAAGCGGTCGACGAAGTGTTGCGCCAGACCCTCGGCAATGACACGGATATTTCGGTGACCTTTGTCAGCCCCGAGGACCTGCGGATTTTCAACGCAGGGCTGAAACTCGATGAGTTGCCGCGTTCATGGGCGCATTACGCGCTGACCCTGGAACCGGTGAATCCACCCGTGCTGGTCACGCAGATTCAAATGGCGCCGGGCGAATGGCTGTACATCGCCTCACTGTTGCCCGAGCCGTACACCAGTCTTGAAGAACAAGGCCTGCCCTCGCAGCAGGTGTGGTTCATCGTCCTCACCAGCGGATTCTTGCTTTTGTTCATCGGCCTGCTGGTGCACTGGCAGAGCCGGCCGCTCAAGCGTCTGGCACGTGCTGCACGGGATCTGTCACTGGGCGCCGACGTCGAACCGGTGGCCGAGGGCGGTGGCAGTGAAGTGGTGGAAGTGGGCCGCGCCTTCAACACCATGCGCGAGCGTATCAGTCGCTACCTGACCGAGCGTAGCCAGTTGTTCAGCGCGATTTCCCATGACCTGCGTACGCCAATCACGCGTTTGCGTCTGCGCGTCGAATTGCTTGAAGACGAGAAGCTGCAGGCCAAATTCGGTCGCGATCTGGATGAGCTGGAGTTGTTGGTCAAAGGTGCGCTGCAATGCGTGAAAGACACTGACATCCACGAGAACATCGAACCGGTGGATCTCAATCACGTGCTTGATTGTCTGGTCGAGCCCTATCTGGCACCGAATGGTAATGGTCGCGTGACTCAGCATGGTCGTGCGTTGGCGGCGTATCCGGGTAAACCTTTGGCTTTGAAGCGCTGTATTGGCAACCTGATCGACAACGCGTTGAAGTACGGGCAGAACGCGCATCTGCACATCGATGACGATGACAGCGCGTTTGTCTTGCACGTTGATGATGAAGGGCCGGGTGTGCCGGAGCAGCGGCTGGAGCAGGTATTTGAGCCGCACTTCAGGCTGGCGGGGCAGCAGCAGGGCTATGGCTTGGGGTTGGGCATCGCGCGCAACATCGCCCACAGTCATGGTGGGGAAGTGACGTTGCAGAATCTGCGTGAGGGTGGGTTGCGGGTGACCCTGCAATTGCCGCGTTCGGCGGATTGAGTCAAAAGCTTTCCCTCACCCTAGCCCTCTCCCAGAGGGAGAGGGGACTGACCGAGTTGTCTTGCGTCATACATCGACCTGAAACACCGTGTCGATTATGGATTCGCTGAAAAACTTTCAGGTCGGCGTAACTCTTCAATACCCCGCGGTCGGCCCCCTCTCCCTCCGGGAGAGGGCTGGGGTGAGGGTGGCTCTTTTGTCACGGATCAGTGACAAACCCCGCCCCCTTCGTTACAAGCCCACCCCGGCCCGTTGTTTAGACTCCCCGCAGTCATAACAACAAAAAAGGCCACCCATGGATCTCTTCCAACCCGGCTTCAGCAGTTGGCTGAATGCCCCTGCCCACCAGCAATGGCTCGCCGCCGAAGGCCTGCGTCTGCTGGATTTCGCCAAGGCAGCAAAACTCCCACAAGGCTTCGGCAACCTCGACGAACGCGGCCGTCTGCCAGCGAACGCGCAAGCCGAAACCATGAACACCGCGCGCATGACCCACAGCTTCGCCATGGCCCATATTCAGGGCCTGCCGGGTTTCGCCGAACTGGTCGATCACGGCATCGCCGCCCTGCGCGGGCCATTGCGCGATGCTTTGCACGGTGGCTGGTTTGCCGTCGCCGAACACCGCGACGACAACACCGGCAAGAACGCCTACCTGCATGCGTTCGTCGCACTGGCCGCCAGCTCTGCGGTGGTCGCGCAACGCCCCGGTGCGCAGGCGTTGCTGGATGACGCCATCGACATCATCGACACGTATTTCTGGAGCGAGGAAGAGGGCGCGATGCGCGAATTCTTCAATCGTGACTGGAGCGAGGAAGAAGCCTATCGCGGCGCCAACAGCAACATGCACGCCACTGAAGCGTTCCTCGCTCTTGCTGATGTCACCGAAGATCCGCGCTGGCTGGTGCGTGCGCAACGCATCGTCGAGCGGGTGATCCACGGTCATGCCGCCGGCAACGGTTACATGGTCATCGAACATTTCGACCGCGACTGGCAACCGCTGCGCGAATACAACCACGACAATCCCGCCGATGGTTTCCGCCCTTACGGCACCACGCCGGGCCATGGTTTCGAATGGGCGCGGCTGTTGCTGCACCTCGAAGCGGCGCGGGTTCAGGCCGGCATGCTCACCCCCGGTTGGCTCGCGACCGATGCGCAGAAACTCTTCGAGAACAATTGCCGTAACGGTTGGAACGTCGATGGTTTGCCGGGCATCGTCTACACCCTCGACTGGGACAACAAAGCCGTGGTCCGCCACCGCCTGCACTGGACGCACGCTGAAGCCAGCGCTGCTGCGAGCGCGTTGCTAAAGCGCACCGGCGATGCGCAATACGAAAGCTGGTACCGACTGTTCTGGGAATTCTGCGAAGTGAATTTCATCGACCGTTGCGACGGCAGTTGGCACCACGAACTCAACCCGCAAAACATCCCCAGCGCCGATATCTGGCCGGGCAAACCCGATCTGTATCACGCCTGGCAAGCCGTGCTGATCCCTCGTCTACCCTTGTCACCCAGTATGGCGACTGCGCTGGCACAGTTATCCCAGAGCAGTCCTGTGTAACCATGTGGTGACATTCGCGCGTCCCTTCGTTACCTGCGAAGGGAAACGTCCTGTTTAAACTCCTGTGCAGCGCAAGCACCAGACTTGCATGCATAACAACAAGAAAGGTACATCTCAGATGAATGCGATTTCTCGCCTCGCTACTGTCATTTCTGTCGCCTCCCTGTTCCCGCTCGCAATTCTGCCTCTCAGTGTTTCCGCTGCCGAATCCAAAGGTTCGGTCGAAGTCGTGCACTGGTGGACGTCCGGTGGCGAAAAAGCCGCTGTTGATGTGCTCAAGGCGCAAGTCGAAAAAGACGGTTTCACCTGGAAAGACGGCGCTGTCGCCGGTGGTGGCGGTGCAACGGCCATGACCGTGCTGAAAAGCCGTGCAGTCGCCGGCAACCCGCCTGGCGTCGCCCAGATCAAAGGCCCGGACATCCAGGAATGGGCGTCGACCGGCCTGCTCGATACCGACGTGTTGAAAGACGTCGCCAAGTCGGAAAAGTGGGACAGCCTGCTCGACAAGAAAGTCTCCGATACCGTGAAGTACGACGGTGATTACGTGGCCGTGCCGGTGAACATTCACCGCGTGAACTGGCTGTGGATCAACCCGGAAGTGTTCAAGAAAGCCGGTATCACCAAAAACCCGACCACCCTTGAAGAATTCTATGCCGCTGGCGACAAGCTGAAGGCTGCGGGTTTCATCCCGTTGGCTCACGGCGGTCAGCCTTGGCAGGACAGCACCGTGTTCGAAGCCGTGGTGCTTTCGGTCATGGGTGTCGATGGTTACAAGAAAGCCCTGGTTGACCTGGACAACGCCGCGCTGACCGGCCCGGAAATGGTCAAGGCACTGACCGAGCTGAAGAAAGTCGCGACCTACATGGACGCCGACGGCAAAGGTCAGGACTGGAACCTGGAAGCGGCCAAGGTCATCAACGGCAAGGCCGGCATGCAGATCATGGGTGACTGGGCCAAGTCCGAATGGACCGCTGCCAAGAAAGTCGCTGGCAAGGACTACGAGTGCGTCGCCTTCCCGGGCACCGACAAGGCGTTCACCTACAACATCGACTCGCTGGCCGTGTTCAAGCAGAAGGACGCAGGCACTGCGGCCGGTCAGCAGGACATCGCCAAAGTCGTGCTGGGTGAAAACTTCCAGAAAGTCTTCAGCATCAACAAAGGCTCGATCCCGGTTCGCAACGACATGTTGAACGACATGGAGAAACTCGGTTTCGATTCCTGCGCACAGACCGCTGCCAAGGACTTCCTGGCAGACGCCAAGTCCGGCGGCCTGCAGCCAAGCATGGCGCACAACATGGCGACCACGCTGGCGGTGCAAGGCGCGTTCTTTGATGTCGTGACCAACTACATCAACGACCCGAAAGCCGACCCGGCCGACACTGCCAAGAAACTTGGTGCAGCGATCAAGTCGTCCAAGTAATCCTTGGACCTGTAGGAGCGAGCCTGCTCGCGATTGCGTCCTGTCAGTTGATGTAGTTGTTACCTGACACACCGCTATCGCGAGCAGGCTCACTCCTACAGGGAAATGCCCTTGTCATCTTTATTCTGGATTTCCCCATGAGTTCTGTTGCTGTGTTCAGCAAGGCCTCGCCGTTCGATGCATTGCAACGCTGGCTACCCAAACTGGTGCTGGCGCCGAGCATGTTCATCGTGCTGGTGGGCTTCTATGGCTACATCCTGTGGACGTTCGTGCTGTCGTTCACCACCTCGACTTTCCTGCCTAACTACAAGTGGGCCGGTCTGGCGCAATACGCGCGGTTGTTCGACAACGATCGCTGGTGGGTCGCGAGCAAAAACCTCGCGGTGTTCGGCGGTATGTTCATCGGCATCACCTTGGTGATCGGCGTGTTGCTGGCGGTGTTCCTCGACCAGCGCATCCGTCGCGAAGGCTTTATCCGCACCATTTACCTGTACCCGATGGCGCTCTCGATGATCGTTACCGGTACCGCGTGGAAATGGCTGCTCAACCCGGGCATGGGCCTGGATAAATTGTTGCGTGACTGGGGCTGGGAAGGCTTCCGTCTCGACTGGCTGATCGACCCTGATCGCGTGGTTTACTGCCTGGTGATCGCCGCTGTCTGGCAAGCCTCGGGCTTCATCATGGCGATGTTCCTCGCCGGCCTGCGTGGCGTTGATCAATCGATTATCCGCGCTGCACAGATCGATGGCGCGAGCATGCCGACGATCTACTGGAAAGTGGTGCTGCCAAGCCTGCGTCCGGTGTTCTTCAGTGCGGTGATGATTCTGGCGCACATCGCGATCAAGAGCTTCGACCTGGTCGCGGCGATGACCGCTGGTGGCCCGGGTTATTCCTCCGACCTGCCGGCGATGTTCATGTATTCCTTCACCTTCAGTCGCGGCCAGATGGGCATGGGCTCGGCCAGTGCGATTCTGATGCTCGGTGCGATCCTCGCGATCATCGTGCCTTACCTGTATTCCGAGCTGAGGACCAAGCGCAATGACTAGTCTCGCTGCCAAACCTGCTATCAGCCTGAGTCGCATCGCGATCTACGCGGTGCTGATCCTCGCCGTACTGCTTTATCTGGTGCCGCTGGTGGTGATGTTGCTGACCAGTTTCAAGACCCCGGAAGACATCAGCACCGGCAACCTGCTGAGCTGGCCGACCGTGGTCAGCGGCATCGGCTGGGTCAAGGCCTGGGCCACGGTTGACGGTTACTTCTGGAACTCGATCAAGATCACCGTTCCGGCGGTAATTATCTCCACCGCCATCGGTGCGTTGAACGGTTACGTGCTGTCGTTCTGGCGTTTCCGCGGTTCGCAGTTGTTCTTCGGTCTGCTGTTGTTCGGCTGCTTCCTGCCGTTCCAGACCGTGCTGCTGCCGGCCTCGTTCACCCTCGGCAAAATGGGTCTGGCGAGTACCACTACCGGTCTGGTGTTTATCCATGTGGTTTACGGTCTGGCGTTCACCACGCTGTTCTTCCGTAACTACTACGTGAGCATTCCGGATGCGCTGGTGAAAGCTGCACGTCTGGATGGCGCGGGTTTCTTCACGATTTTCCGCCGCATCATTCTGCCGATGTCGACGCCGATCATCATGGTCTGCCTGATCTGGCAATTCACCCAGATCTGGAACGACTTCCTGTTCGGTGTGGTGTTCTCCAGCGGTGATTCGCAACCGATCACTGTGGCGTTGAACAACCTGGTCAACACCAGCACCGGCGCCAAGGAATACAACGTTGATATGGCAGCGGCGATGATCGCCGGCCTGCCGACCCTGCTGGTCTATGTGGTCGCAGGCAAGTATTTCGTGCGCGGGCTGACGGCCGGCGCAGTCAAGGGGTAATCATGGCAACGCTCGAACTTCGCAACGTCAACAAGACCTATGGTGCCGGCCTGCCGGACACCCTGAAGAACATCGAACTGTCGATCAAGGAAGGAGAATTCCTGATCCTCGTCGGCCCGTCGGGCTGCGGAAAATCGACCCTGATGAACTGCATCGCCGGTCTGGAAACCATCACCGGTGGCGCGATCATGATCGGCGATCAGGACGTCAGTGGCATGAGCCCGAAGGATCGCGACATCGCCATGGTGTTCCAGTCCTACGCGCTGTACCCGACCATGAGCGTGCGCGAGAACATCGAATTCGGCCTGAAGATTCGCAAGATGCCTCAGGCGGCGATCGACGAAGAAGTCGCGCGCGTGGCCAAGCTGTTGCAAATCGAACACCTGCTCAATCGCAAGCCGGGTCAGCTTTCCGGTGGTCAGCAACAGCGCGTGGCGATGGGCCGTGCGCTGGCGCGTCGGCCGAAGATCTATCTGTTCGACGAACCACTGTCCAACCTCGACGCCAAGCTGCGCGTCGAGATGCGCACCGAAATGAAACTGATGCACCAGCGCCTGAAAACCACCACGGTCTACGTGACCCACGACCAGATCGAAGCGATGACCCTGGGCGACAAGGTGGCGGTGATGAAGGACGGCATCATCCAGCAGTTCGGCACGCCAAAAGAGATCTACAACGATCCGGCCAACCTGTTCGTGGCGAGCTTCATCGGTTCGCCGCCGATGAACTTCATCCCGCTGCGTCTGCAACGCAAGGACGGTCGTCTGCTGGCGCTGCTCGACAGCGGCCAGGCGCGTTGCGAGTTGCCGATGAGCATGCAGGACGCCGGGCTTGAAGATCGCGAAGTGATCCTCGGCCTGCGCCCGGAGCAGATCGTTTTGGCGAACGGCGAGGGCAATGGTCTGCCGAGCATTCGTGCTGAAGTGCAGGTGACCGAGCCGACTGGTCCGGACACGCTGGTGTTCGTCAATTTGAATGAAACCAAAGTCTGCTGCCGTCTGGCGCCGGACGTGGCACCGCAGGTGGGCGAGAACCTGACGCTGCAATTCGATCCGTCGAAAGTGTTGTTGTTCGATGCCAAGACTGGCGAACGCCTCGGCACTGCCGGGCAACCACAGACCGATGCGCGGTCTGCGAACGTGGCGCAATTCAAAGGCCGCTGAGGAACAAATGTGGGAGTGAGCCTGCTCGCGATTGCGTCCTGTCAGTTGATGTAGTTGTTACCTGACACACCGCTATCGCGAGCAGGCTCACTCCTACAAAGGAGCAAGCGGTGCCCGGCCTGTCGAGCATCGCAATTTATGTAAACCGCGTTAGATAAAAACAGTTAATAACAATAAAGACGAGGATGTAGGGATGAAAAAGAAACACGTCAATGCCCGGTTGATCTGCCAAGTGTCGGCTGCGGCGGCCTTGGTGCTGGCCGGTAACGCCATGGCGGCGGATGCCTTCAGTTCCGATTCGAAGTGGATGACCGGCGACTGGGGTGGCGAGCGTACCAAGCTGATCGAGCAGGGTATCGACATCAAGGCTGACTACGTTGGGGAAGTCGGTGGCAACCTGAACGGTGGCTACAACGACGACAAGACCGCGCGTTACGCTGACCAGTTCGGTCTGGGCGTGGCACTCGATCTGCAAAAGCTGTGGGGCTGGGATAACACCCAGGCGAAGATCCAGCTGACCAACCGTAACGGCTACAACATCTCCAACGACCGCGTTGGCGATCCGCGTGCCGGCACCCTCAGCTCCTCGCAGGAAGTCTACGGTCGTGGCCACATGGTGCGTCTGACCCAGTTGTGGATTCAGCACCAGTTCTTCGACAACAAACTCGACGTCAAGGCCGGTTACTTCGGTGAAGGCGAAGACTTCAACACCTTCCCGTGCGACTTCCAGAACCTCGCGTTCTGCGGTTCGCAAGTGGGTAACTGGGCGACCAACATCTGGTACAACTGGCCCGTCAGCCAGGCCGCGATCCGCGTGAAGTACAACATCAACGACGAGCTCTACGCGCAGATCGGTGCGTACAACCAGAACCCGTCGCAGCTGGAACACGGCAACGGCTTCAAACTCAGCGGCAGCGGCACCAAAGGTACTGTGTTGCCGGTCGAGTTGGTCTGGTCGCCGAAGGTCAACAGCCTGCCGGGCGAATACCGCGTCGGTTACTACAAAAGCACGGCGGATGCCGACGACGTTCGCGAAGACGTCAACGGTTTCGACGCTGCTACTACTGGCGATGCCTACAAGACCCACAGCAGCAAAAGCGGCTACTGGTTTGTGGCGCAACAGCAACTCACCAGCCACAACGGTGATGCGACCCGCGGTCTGAACATCGCCGCCAACGCCACGTTCCATGACAAAGACACCAACTTCATCGACAACTATCAGTCGGTGATGTTCGTCTACAAAGGCCCATTCGACGCGCGTCCGAAGGATGACGTCGGTATCGGTGCGGCGCGTATCCACGTCAACGACGACGTGAAGAAAAACGCCGAGCTGCTGAACGCCTCCAACGGTGTTTCGGATTACGACAATCCGGTGTTCTCGCCGATTCGTGAAACCGAATACAACTACGAGATCAACTACGGCTTCCACGTCACCAACTGGCTGACCGTACGCCCTAACCTGCAGTACATCACTCACCCGGGTGGTGTGGATGAAGTCGATAACGCTTTGGTCGCTGGCCTGAAAATTCAGTCTACGTTCTAACGCGTCTGCGATAAGCTCCTCTCTATGTGCGCATATTTGCGGACAGCCCAGGCTGTCCGCTTTTTTTTGGGGCTGGCGCCGCCCGGTGAAAGTCGAGTTCAGGATCGTGGCAAATGCATGAGCATCCGCTACAACGCTTCTTCAAATCCCTGCGTGAACAACCGGTGTTCGCCTGGGAGCGCTATCAGATGCGCGACGTGTTGGTGATCGATCATCCGCTGTGTCAGGCGGTGTTCAGTCGTCAGGGCGCGCAGTTGCTGCACTTTCAGCCGCGTGGGCAAAAGCCGTGGTTGTGGTGTGCGGCGAAGTGGCCGCACGTAGGTGCCATTCGCGGTGGCGTGCCGGTGTGCTGGCCGTGGTATGGCCGTCATCCGAGCGAAAACGCCTGGCCGTCCCATGGTTGGGCACGGTTGCTCGACTGGAAGTTGCTCGACAGCAGCAGCGCCGACGATGGCGTGCGCCTGCACTGGCAATTGCAGCTGTGCGACTGGCAGGTTGACCTGCATGCGCATCTGGGCGAACGCATGGAACTGCGTCTGAGCACCGAGCATCAGGACGACATGCCGTGCCAGTTGAGCCAGGCTTTGCATGCTTACTGGCGTATTGGCGATGTCGGTGAGATAGCGCTGTCTGGGCTCGAAGGTGCGCAGGGTTATGACCAGTTGAATCGCCAGGTTTGTCAGCAGGAAGGTGAATTGCGCGTTGATGGTGGCTGTCAGCGAGTGTTCCAGCATGACGGCGAATTGCAGCTGAAAGATCACGCCTGGCAGCGCGAGTTGTGCATCGATACCGGTGACAGCGCGGACACGGTGGTCTGGCATCCGGGGGCGCGGCCGTTGTTGGGCGTGACGTGGGATGAGATTTCCGAGTTTGTCTGTGTGGAAGCGGCGGCGGGTGGGACGGACAGCCTGCATCTGGCGCCGGGGGAGAAGGCGCATTTGAGTTTGCAGGCGTGGGCGGCGGCTTGAGTGTGTCAAGTACACCGCTACCCTCACCCTAGCCCTCTCCCGGGGGGAGAGGGGACTTACCGAGTTGGATTGGCTATGTCCACCGACTTGCGACTACAACGGTGATCTTGGCTTGGCCAAACCTGAGGTCGGTTTGAACGTTCAGGTCGATGTAACTCCTGAGACCTCCTCGGTCGGCCCCCTCTCCCTCCGGGAGAGGGCTGGGGTGAGGGTGTGCTTTTGATCTTTAGTTGAATTCATCCCCAACCGGATACCGGCTCGCATTCAAGCTCTCTTTGATCTTGCGCAAATGCGGCTGGAAATCCACGCCACGACGCAAGGTCATCCCCGTCGCCAACACATCCAGCACCGTCAACTGAATGATCCGCGAAGTCATCGGCATATAAATGTCGGTGTCTTCCGGCAGCGGAATATTCAGGCTCAAGGTACTCGCCTTGGCCAGCGGCGAATTCTCCGCCGTCAGGCCCAGCACCGAAGCACCGTTCTCCCGAGCGATACGCGCCACTTCCACCAGCTCACGGGTGCGCCCGGTGTAGGAAATTATCACGAACAACTCACCGGTGTGCGCCACCGAGGCAATCATCCGCTGCATCAGCACATCGGCATGCGCAGTGACCGCGAGGTTGAAACGGAAGAACTTGTGCTGTGCATCCAAAGCCACTGGCGCCGAAGCCCCGAGGCCGAAGAAGTGAATCTGCCGCGCCTGAATCAACAGGTCGACGGCGCGGCTGATCAGGTTCGGATCAAGCGCTTGGCAAGCGCTGTCCAGCGAGGCGATGGCGCTGCCGAAAATCTTCTGCGTATAAGCCTCAGGATTATCGTCAGCCTCGACCGCACGGCTGACATACGCCGCGCCGCTGGCCAGGCTCTGCGCCAGTTGCAGCTTGAGTTCGGGATAGCCGCTGACACCGAACGAACGGCAGAAACGGTTGACCGTCGGTTCGCTCACCGAGGCTGCCTGGGCGAGGGCGGCGATGCTGAAGCGGGTGGCCTGCTGCGGGTTGAGCAGGATCACCTCGGCGACTTTGCGTTCGGCCTTGTTCAGGTCTTCAAGGCGACTCTGGATCTGTTCCAGTAAATTTCGCACGCGGTCCATATGGAATTCCTAATTCACCTGCGCAAAGGTGCGCCGGGCTATGCAAATTGGGCCTTTGATATGGCCCGTAACGGTGGCCTATCCTACTGATGGCTCCGACTGACCACCACTCGGAATCTGTATTTTGCGAAAATGTTGTGGTTATTACTACATTTTCCCTTGAGTGATGCCTTGAAAAAAGGTATTTGTAGCTTAACTTGATAAAAGAACAAACATCATGCCTTCGATTACGGTTGAACCGTGCACCTTTGCCTTGTTCGGCGCGCTTGGCGATCTGGCCCTGCGCAAGCTGTTTCCTGCCCTTTATCACCTCGATGGCGCCGACCTGCTGCACGAGGACACGCGCATCATCGCGTTGGCCCGTGAAGAAGGTTCCCAGCAGCAGCACATGGCGTTCATCGCCGCCGAACTGCGTCGTTATGTAGGCAAAGAGCTGGACGAAGCCGTCGCCGAGCGTTTTCTCGCACGCCTGACCTACCTGCACGTCGACTTCCTTAAGTCCGAAGATTATGTGGCGCTGGCCGAACTGGCCGGCAGCACGCAACGCATGATTGCCTACTTCGCCACACCGGCAGCAGTGTACGGCGCGATCTGCGAGAACCTGGCGAAAGTCGGTCTGGCGGAAAACACCCGCGTGGTGCTGGAAAAACCGATCGGCTCCGACCTCGAATCGTCGCGCAAGGTTAACGACGCCGTGGCGCAGTTCTTCCCGGAGAACCGCACCTACCGCATCGACCACTACCTGGGCAAAGAAACCGTTCAGAACCTGATCGCCCTGCGTTTCGCCAACAGCCTGTTCGAAACCCAGTGGAACCAGAATTACATCTCCCACGTGGAAATCACCGTGGCCGAGAAAGTTGGCATCGAAGGCCGCTGGGGCTACTTCGACAAGGCCGGCCAACTGCGCGACATGATCCAGAATCACCTGTTGCAGTTGCTCTGCCTGATCGCCATGGACCCGCCGGCCGATCTTTCCGCCGACAGCATCCGTGACGAGAAAGTAAAAGTGCTCAAGGCACTGGCGCCAATCAGCCCGGAAGGCCTCACCACTCAGGTGGTGCGCGGCCAGTACATCGCCGGCCACAGCGAAGGCAAATCCGTACCGGGTTACCTCGAAGAACCGAATTCCAACACCCAGAGCGACACTGAAACCTTCGTCGCTTTGCGTGCCGACATCCGCAACTGGCGCTGGGCCGGCGTGCCGTTCTACCTGCGTACCGGCAAGCGTATGCCGCAGAAACTGTCGCAGATCGTCATCCATTTCAAGGAACCGTCGCACTACATCTTCGCCCCTGAGCAGCGCTTGCAGATCAGCAACAAACTGATCATCCGCCTGCAACCGGACGAAGGTATTTCCTTGCGCGTGATGACCAAAGAGCAGGGCCTGGACAAAGGCATGCAACTGCGCAGCGGCCCGCTGCAACTGAATTTCTCCGACACCTGGCGTAGCGCGCGGATCCCCGATGCCTACGAGCGGTTGTTGCTGGAAGTGATGAACGGCAATCAGAACCTGTTTGTCCGTAAAGATGAAATCGAAGCCGCGTGGAAATGGTGTGACCAGTTGATCGCCGGGTGGAAAAAATCCGGTGACGCGCCCAAGCCGTATGCGGCCGGGTCGTGGGGGCCGATGAGCTCCATTGCATTGATCACGCGGGACGGGAGGTCGTGGTATGGCGATATCTGATGTGCAACTGCCTGCGGGCGTGAATGCTCACGAATTCAACAGCCCAGTGCTGTTGGCCGAAGGTCTGGCGCTGAATGTTGCCAAGCAATTGAGCGAGGCCATTGCGGCACGCGGCAACGCGGTGCTGGTGGTGTCCGGCGGTCGTAGTCCGGTGGCGTTTTTCCAGCACCTGGCCAAGCAGGAACTGGACTGGTCGAAGGTCGTCGTGACCCTCGCCGACGAGCGTTGGGTACCGGTTGAACACGCTGACAGCAATGCCGGCCTGCTCAAGCAATACCTGCTCAAAGGCCCGGCGGCCAAGGCGCAGTTCCTCAGCCTTTATAGCGCGGCGGCCAACGTCGAGCAGGCTGCTGAACAGGCTGACCGCTTGCTCGCCGAATTGCCACCGATTGACGTGCTGGTGCTGGGCATGGGTGATGACGGCCACACCGCGTCGCTGTTCCCCGACAGCCCGAACCTGACCGAAGCGCTGCAAGCTGATGGCACACGCCGTTGCTGGCCGATGCTGGCGCCGAGCGTGCCGCGTCAGCGCCTGACCATGAGCCGTGCGCTGCTGGCCTCGGCCAAGCACAAGATTCTGTCGATTTCCGGTCAATCGAAACTGACCACCCTGAATGCCGCACTGGCATCCGACGACGTCGCCGCCATGCCGGTGCGCGCGTTTCTGCAACCTACGTTAGAGATTTACTGGTGCCCATGAGCCAAGGAACAGCCGCTATGACAACCCCATCCCCGACCGTTTCCATGGCGGACAAAGTTGCCCTGATCGACAGCCTCTGCGCCAAGGCGCGGATCCTGCCGGTGATCACCATCGCTCGCGAACAGGACGTGCTGCCATTGGCCGACGCCCTGGCTGCCGGTGGTCTGACCGCGCTGGAAGTGACCCTGCGTTCGCAGTTCGGCCTCAAGGCTATTCAGATCCTGCGCGACCAGCGCCCGGAACTGATGACCGGTGCTGGCACCGTGCTCGATCGCAACATGCTCGCGGCAGCTGAAGCGGCCGGTTCGCAGTTCATCGTCACCCCGGGCATCACCCGTGACTTGCTCGAAGCCAGCGTCGACAGCCCTATTCCGCTGTTGCCGGGCATCAGCAACGCCTCCGGCATCATGGAAGGCTACGGTCTGGGTTATCGCCGCTTCAAGCTGTTCCCGGCTGAAGTCAGCGGTGGCGTGGCGGCAATCAAAGCTCTCGGCGGCCCGTTCGGCGAAGTGAAATTCTGCCCGACTGGCGGCGTCGGCCCGGCCAACATCAAGAGCTACATGGCGCTGAAAAACGTCATGTGCGTGGGCGGTAGCTGGATGCTTGATCCGGAGTGGATCAAGAACGGCGACTGGGCCCGTATTCAGGAATGCACCGCCGAGGCGTTGGCGCTGCTGGACTGATTGTTACCAGACACTTCGTTGTGTGTTCTACGGCTTTACGGTGCGCTTGGTCGGTGCACCGTTTTTTTTTTGCCTTGAAGAAAGTGTCAGGACATCACGCGATACATAGTTACCGCACAGCCGCGTTTGCGTGGCGCTAATCTGCGTTCATCTTACGGAAGAGAGAACGCCTCATGGACGACCATCAATCTGTCGCTTTATCAATCAACTCTGTGCGCCCGCAGCAGTTGCCCGTGGTTGGCAGTTTCAATTGGCACAGCACCCCGGGCAAGGTGCGCAACATCAGCGCGGGCATCGAAGGTTTGCCCCTTGTATTGCGGCTGACCCTGGTCGATGCCATGACCGGCGAGCCGGTCAGTGGCGCCGTGGTTCGCATCGAACAGCACATTGGTACCGACACACTGTGCGGCAGTCAGTCGACCGACAGTAAAGGCATCGTTCGTTTCACCAGCCTTTACCCGGATCGGCAAACTGCCTTTTCGTGTATCGCTCTGAGCGTCGCCATCGCCAATGACGATCAACAGCCGCAGCTGTACCAGGAGGCCTGGGCGGGGCGCCTGCATTTGCCCTGTGCCTGCAATTGCACAGCCGTTGATAACGATGCCGTTCGACTGGCGTTGCGGCCGATCACGGACGCTGGCCCGGAGGACGGCTACTTCGGCAACCTGACGATCGGCGTCGACACCTTTGCACTGTCATCGCAGATCGGCGTGGCGGGCTACGACAAATACCTGATCACAGTGTTTTAGCGCAGCTCGTTCAGCGCGCGGACCAGCAACTGCATGTCGCCAGCGGTGGTGGTCAGGCCCGGTGTAATGCGGATGCTCGGCCCGCTGGCGGCGCCGTTGCGCACCACGGTGAACAGGTTGTAATCGTTGAGCAGACGCTCGGCCATCGCCTGTTGATCATCGTGCCGGGTGAAACGCAGCGATGTGATGCCGCAATACAGCCGAGGATCATCAGGCGTCATTACCTCGATGCCCGGCAAGTGCCGCACCGCGCTGACCCACAGATTGCGCAGATAATTGACGCGAGCGCCTTTGGCCGGCGCACCGCCGAGGGAGCGGTGCTCCTCGAACACCAGCGGCAAGGTCATCAGTGCTGGAATGTTGGGCGTGCTGTAGGAGGTGCGCGCACGGATGTCATTCACCGGGTAATGCATTTCATCCATGTCCGGATCGATATCGGCCAAGCGTTGCGGCGCGATATAGAGGAAACCGAGGGTGAGCGGCGCGCCGATCCATTTGTGCAGGTTGAATCCGGCGAAAGAGATGCCCAGTGCTTCAAGATCGAACTCGATCTGACCGAGCGCATGGGCGCCGTCGAGGATGACATCGACGCCATGCGACTTGGCGAGCGCGGCGATGGCTTGCACCGGCATGACCAGTCCGGTGCGGTGAGTGACGTGAGTCAGGGCCATCAGCTTGATCTTCGGATGACCGACGAAGGCTTCGCGATAAGTCTCCACCAGGCTGTCGTAGCTCGCCGGGTGCGCGTGGGCAATCTCGATCACTTCGGCGCCGCGATGTCTGGCCAGCCAGCGCATGGCGCCTTTGACCGTGTCGTATTCCAGGTCACTGATCAGCACCTGATCGCCCGGCTGCAGCCGGTTGTAGTTGCGGATCAGCGATTGCAGGCCTTCGGTGGCATTGCGAGTGAACGCCACGCTCTGCGCCCGTACGCCGATCAGCTCGGCCAGTTGCGCGCGAATGTCGAGGTTGTCGTGCTGTTCGAAACGCTGGCGCACATACACCGAGTTGCTGGTGTTGATCAGCTCGATATTGCGCTGGTACTCCTCGATCACCGTGCGCGACATGCGCCCGAAGTAACCGTTTTCCAGGTTCACGGGGCCGGGTTGAACGTCGTATCGGTCGGCGAACGTTTGCCAAAAGGCTTCGTCACGGGCGCGGCGGGTGTTATCGGGCATGGTCGGCTGACTCTGAGAGAGGAGGGTGCTTCAGTGGCGCGGGGCAGGTTTGCCGTGTTTGGCGCGCAGCGGTTCGAGCAGGTCCGAGAGGCCGTTATGGTCGATCTCCTGCATCAGCGCGAGCAAGCCACCGAGTTCGCCGTGCGGGAAACCTTCGCGGGCAAACCAGTTCAGGTATGGCCCCGGCAGGTCGGCAATGATCCGCCCCTTGTACTTGCCGAAAGGCATTTCGCGAGTGATCAGCAGTTCGAGTTTTTCGGGATTCATCAGGGTTTTCGTCTGGCTTCAAAACAATCAGGAAAATACAGGCATTCTGCATGCAGGCCAAATGACAGATCATGCAAATAACCGTGATACAGATAGTTCACTTATCTTTAAGCTATTGATTTACAACAGTTTATTAGAAATAAAAAAGCTGGCACGCATGCTGCAATATCCCTTGCATCTTCAACCAATCGCAAGGAATTGAAAAATGACCGACATGAATAAAGAAGCCATCTCTGTACTCAATGACCTGATTGAAACCAGCAAGGACGGTCAGGAAGGGTTCAAGACTTGCGCTGAAGACATCAAACATCCAGAGCTGAAAACCCTGTTTGTCACTCGCTCCGCTGATTGCGCCACTGCTGCCGCTGAACTGCAAGCCGAAGTTCGCAAGCTGGGCGGCGATCCGGAAACCTCCACCAGCGTCAGCGGTGACCTGCACCGTCGCTGGGTCGACGTCAAAGCCATGTTCACCGGCAAAGACGAAGAGGCCGTGCTGAACGAAGCCGAGCGTGGTGAAGACCATGCGCTGAAGGCTTATCGTGAAGCCATCGAGAAGATCAACAAGCACAATCTGGTGGGTATTCGTGACCTGGTTGAACGCCAGTATCACGGTGTGCAACGCAATCACGACCAGGTGAAAGCGCTGCGTAACCAGGCTCGCGCTCGTTCGTAAGCGTTTGCCGGGTACAAAAAACGCCAGCTAGTCTGGCGTTTTTTTATGGGGCTGGGAAAAGCAAGAGCAAGAGCAAGAGTCCCTCACCCTAGCCCTCTCCCGGAGGGAGAGGGGACTGATTGGGGTGAATGTGGGAGGTACACCGACTTGAGCGATCTAAGGTGAACTCAGGTTCTGAAAAGCATCAAGATCGGCTCCCTTTCCCCCTCGCCCCAGAGGGAGAGGACTGGAGGAGAGGGGGCTGATCGGGGTGTCCTTTCGAGGTACGCCGACCTGGGGTACCGAGTCGAACTAGGGATTTGAAATCCACATAGATCGGCTCCCTTTCCCCCTCGCCCCCCTGGGGGAGAGGGCTGGGGTGAGGGGGAAAAGCTCTCACTGACACACCAAAAATCAATCAGCCAATGCTGATCGCCGGCAGCGTCGGCAACGTCACCGTCTGCTGCTTGCGCGGTGCCAGAATCTCCGCCTCACCATCCACCACCAGCTCATCACGCTGGTTGAACACACGCGTCGCAATGCGCACCCGAAACTTCGGCAGTTTCTCGAGGATTTCCAGACGCACGGTCAGCGTGTCGCCAATCTTCACCGGCTTCTGAAAGCTCATCTGCTGGCCGATATAGATAGTGCCCGGCCCAGGCAACTCGCACGCCACTGCGGCACTGATCAACGCACCGCTGAACATGCCGTGAGCGATACGCTCCTTGAACATGCTTGCGGCGGCGAACTCGGCGTCCAGGTGCACCGGGTTGTGGTCGCCCGACATCGCGGCAAACAGTTGAATGTCGCGCTCTTCGACGGTCTTGCTGTAGCTGGCGGTCTGGCCGACTTCGAGGGCTTCGTAAGGGATGTTGGTAACCTGGGTCATCGGTCTCGATTCCTGTAACGGATTCAATGAATCCACAAAAAATTATTCGCTGCGATGCGGGCGTGGATGGCTCAGGGCCTGATCGATCCAGGCCAGCACATCCGCGATCACTTCGTCGCGGTTGGTTTCGTTGAACAATTCGTGCCGCGCCTGCGGGTAGATCTGCAGTTGCAGGTGCTGGCTGCCGGCCGTGCGTAAGGCATTGGCCAGATCTGTCAGACGCTTGCCTTCACTCACCGGATCACATTCGCCGCCGATTACCAGCAGCGGCAGGCCCGGGTCGATCTGCGCGAGATTGGACGCTTTGCTGATCTGCTGCAAGCCGCCGAGCAGGTCGATCCACAGTTGATTGGTGCAGCGAAAGCCACACAGCGGGTCGTTGGCGTACAGGTCAACCTCGGCGGGATCACGACTCAGCCAGTCGAAGCGTGTGCGCACCGGTTTGAATTTGTTGTTGAACGAGCCGAACGACAGCCATTCGATCAGCGCACTGCGGCCCTTGCCACCCTGACGCAGTTTTTCCAGACGGGCGATCTGCCGCGCAGCGCGATAAAGCGCAACAGGCTGAAAGTTGGAACCACTGAGAATCGCCCCGTGCAGACTGGCGCTGTGATGCAGCAAATAACCTTGGGCGATGTAGCTGCCCATGCTGTGGCCCAGCAGGATGATCGGCACGCCGGGGTGCTGCTGGCCGATGTGCTGATTGAGGCTGGCCAGATCGCCGAGCACTTTGCACCAGCCGTCGTCATCGGCGAAGTGGCCGAGGGTTCCGTGATTGGCGGTTTTGCCATGTCCGCGCAAATCCGGGGCGTACACGCCATATCCTTTGTCGCAAAACGTGTCGGCCAGTCGCGCGTAGCGACCACTATGTTCAGCCATGCCGTGGGCCAGCAGGATCACCGCTTTCAACGGCGCCGTAGGCAGCCATTGATTGACGAACAGGCGGCTGCGGTCACTCGCGTCCAGCCATAGGGTGTCGTGGATCATGGCGATTCCTTTGCTCAGAGTCGGATCATTGTATAGCGCGTCTGATCAGCCCACGCCACGGCAGGAAGATTCACACGATCAATGACGGCTTTGTCCATATTTGCCTCAATGGCCATAGCTGCTAGTGTCCGTGAAGCTCCGCTTTTTCAGAAATGACAGAAAGCGGCCCCGGATCGGCTCAGGTAAAGAGGACAAGAACAATGCAACCTGATTTCTGGAACGATAAACGCCCGGCCGGCGTACCGCTGGACATCGACATGGGTGAGTTCAAGTCGGTGATCGAGGTGTTCGAGCGTTCCTGCAAGAAGTTCGCCGATCGCCCGGCGTTCAGCAACATGGGCATCACCCTGACCTACGCCGAGCTCGAGCGCCAGAGCGCTGCCTTCGCCGGTTACCTGCAAGCGCATACCGATCTGGTGCCGGGGGATCGCATTGCGGTACAGATGCCCAACGTCCTGCATTACCCGATTGCCGTGTTCGGTGCACTGCGTGCCGGGCTCATCGTGGTCAACACCAACCCGCTGTATACCGCGCGGGAGATGCGCCATCAGTTCAAGGATTCCGGCGCCCGCGCGCTGGTGTACCTGAACATGTTCGGCCAGAAAGTCCAGGAAGTGCTGCCCGACACCGACATTCAATACCTGATCGAAGCGAAGATGGGCGACCTGATGCCCACCGCCAAGGGCTGGCTGGTCAACACCGTGGTCAGCAAAGTGAAGAAAATGGTCCCGGCGTATTCGCTGCCGCAGGCGATCTCCTTCAAGAGCGCACTGCGCATGGGCCGCGGCCTGGGGATCAAGCCGCTGAAGGTCAGCCTCGACGACATCGCTGTGCTGCAATACACCGGCGGCACCACCGGGCTGGCGAAAGGCGCGATGCTGACCCACGGCAATCTGGTGGCGAACATGCAGCAAGTGCGCGCCTGTCTCGCCCAACTCGGCCCGGACGGTCAGCCGCTGCTGCGCGAAGGCCAGGAAGTGATGATCGCGCCGCTGCCGCTCTATCACATCTATGCCTTCACCGCGAACTGCATGTGCATGATGGTTTCCGGCAACCACAACGTGCTGATCACCAACCCGCGCGACATTGCCGGCTTCATCAAGGAGCTGAAGAACTGGCGCTTCTCGGCGTTGCTGGGTTTGAACACCTTATTCGTCGCGCTGATGGAACACGCGGATTTCAAGACCCTCGATTTCTCCAGCCTGAAACTCACCAACTCCGGTGGCACCGCGCTGGTCAAGGCTACCGCCGAGCGCTGGGAGCAGATGACCGGGTGCCGCATCACCGAAGGCTACGGCCTCACCGAAACCTCGCCGGTGGCCTGCACCAACCCGTACGGCGATCAGTCGCGTCTGGGCACGGTCGGTTTGCCGGTGCCGGGCACGTTGCTGAAAGTCATCAACGATGACGGTGTCGAACAGCCGATGGGCGAGCGCGGCGAGTTGTGCATCAAAGGCCCGCAGATCATGAAGGGCTATTGGCACAAGCCTGAGGCCACGGCCGAAGTGCTGGATGCCGAGGGCTGGTTCAAGTCCGGTGATATCGCGGTGATCGATCCGGACGGTTTCGTGCGCATCGTCGATCGCAAGAAGGACATGATCATCGTCTCCGGTTTCAACGTGTACCCCAACGAAATCGAAGACGTGGTGATGGCCCATCCGAAAGTCGCCAACTGCGCGGTGATCGGTGTGCCGGACGAGCGTTCGGGCGAGGCGGTGAAGCTGTTTGTGGTGGCGCGGGAAACCGGGGTCAGCCTCGAAGAGCTCAAGGCCTACTGCAAAGAGAATTTCACTGCGTATAAGGTGCCGAAACACATCGTGTTGCGTGAGTCATTG
The DNA here is from genome assembly GCF_018138145.1 of Pseudomonas sp. SCA2728.1_7. Lineage (NCBI taxonomy): Bacteria > Pseudomonadati > Pseudomonadota > Gammaproteobacteria > Pseudomonadales > Pseudomonadaceae > Pseudomonas > Pseudomonas sp. SCA2728.1_7. The sequence goes on from NZ_CP073104.1 coordinate 5,696,671, forward strand.
CCGATGACGCCTGTCGGGAAAATTCTGCGGCGCGAGTTGCGCGATATCGCGTAAAAATCAACGGCTGCGCTGCGCGCATTCGCGAGCAGGCTCGCTCCCACAGGGAAAGATGTGATCCTTGTGGGAGCGAGCCTGCTCGCGAATTTTTTTGGCCGATGTCCCCGAAAACCGGGGCTTTCAAGGTGGTCTAGGATTTTTGCTCTAAAATGACTGCTAGATAGTCTTGAGTCATCATAGTGACTGTAGGGGCCGCTTTTGGCTCTAGTCGACCCTTGGCAAAGCTGCTACTCTCGGCGCGCTTTGTGACTTCTCGGCCTATATAAAAGCCAGATTCACCAATACCAAACACACACCAATAATAATCGCATCAAATGCGGTGAAGAATTCGCGTTGCTGAGGAGTGGGCTTCCATGATCGAAGACTTTTGGAAGGATAAATACCCGGCTGGAATTGCTGCCGACATCAATCCGGACGAGTATCCGAACATTCAGGCAGTGTTGAAGCAATCCTGCCAACGCTTCGCCAACAAACCGGCTTTCAGCAACCTGGGCAAGACAATCACCTACGGTGAATTGTACGAATTGTCCGGTGCGTTTGCCGCGTATCTGCAACAGCATACCGATTTGCAGCCCGGCGATCGAATCGCCGTGCAACTGCCCAACGTTCTGCAGTACCCGGTGGCCGTCTTCGGTGCGATTCGCGCCGGGCTGATCGTGGTCAACACCAACCCGCTGTACACCGCGCGGGAAATGGAACACCAATTCAACGACTCCGGTGCCAAAGCCCTTGTTTGTCTTGCGAACATGGCGCACCTGGCCGAAACCGTGGTGCCGAAAACCGGCGTCAAACACGTCATCGTCACCGAGGTCGCCGACCTGCTGCCGCCGATCAAGCGTCTGCTGATCAACAGCGTCATCAAGTACGTGAAGAAGATGGTGCCGGCCTATCATCTGCCCAAAGCCGTCAAGTTCAACGACGTGTTGAGCAAGGGCCAGGGCCAACCGGTGGCCGAAGCCAATCCGGATAGCGGCGATGTGGCAGTGCTGCAATACACCGGCGGCACCACCGGCGTGGCCAAAGGCGCGATGCTGACCCATCGCAACCTCGTCGCCAACATGCTGCAGTGCAAAGCGCTGATGGGCTCCAACCTCAATGAAGGTTGCGAGATCCTGATCACGCCGCTGCCGCTGTACCACATCTATGCGTTCACCTTTCATTGCATGGCGATGATGCTGATCGGCAACCACAACATCCTGATCAGCAACCCGCGCGATCTGCCGGCGATGGTCAAGGAACTGTCGAAGTGGAAGTTCAGCGGTTTCGTCGGCTTGAACACGCTGTTCGTGGCGCTGTGCAACAACGAAGGTTTCCGCAAGCTGGATTTCTCGGCGCTGAAAGTCACCTTGTCCGGCGGCATGGCCCTGCAACTGGCCGCTGCCGAGCGCTGGAAAGCGGTCACCGGTTGCGCCATCTGCGAAGGTTACGGCATGACCGAAACCAGTCCGGTGGCCACGGTCAATCCGATCCAGAATATCCAGATCGGCACCATCGGCATTCCAGTGCCATCGACCCTGTGCAAAGTCATCGATGATTCCGGCGTCGAGCAGCCGCTGGGTGAAATCGGCGAGCTGTGCGTCAAGGGTCCGCAAGTGATGAAGGGCTACTGGCAGCGTCAGGAAGCCACCGATGAAATGCTCGACAGCGAAGGCTGGCTGAAGACCGGTGACATCGCGCTGATCCAGCCGGACGGCTACATGCGCATTGTCGATCGCAAGAAAGACATGATTCTGGTCTCCGGTTTCAACGTTTACCCGAACGAACTGGAAGACGTGCTGGCGACCTTGCCGGGCGTGTTGCAGTGCGCGGCCATCGGCGTGCCGGACGAGAAGTCGGGTGAGGCGATCAAGATTTTCATTGTTGCCAAACCGGGCGTGACGCTGACCAAGGAAACGGTGATGGAGCACATGCGCGCCAACGTCACCGGCTACAAGGTACCGCGCTCGGTGGAGTTCCGCGATGCGCTGCCGACCACCAACGTCGGCAAGATCTTGCGTCGCGAGCTGCGGGATGAAGAGCTGAAGAAGATCAAGGCCAAGTCCGCCGCCTAAAAACACCAAGCCCCGCAGATGCGGGGCTTTTTGTTGGTGTATGCGGGGGAGTTTGCAGTGCCCGGTAAATCCTACCCCTCACCCCAACCCTCTCCCCCAAGGGGGCGAGGGGGAAGGGAGCCGATCGGGGGCCTTTCAGAACCTGAGTTCGACTCGATATCTCAGGTCGGTGTAGCTCGCCCAAACACCTCGGTCAGTCCCCTCTCCCTTTGGGAGAGGGTTAGGGTGAGGGGAAAAGGGGACAGCACAAATCCTACTGACGAAACGGCGCAAAATTCACGTTAGTCCCCGCCGGACGCATGTCCTGCAGATACGAATCCTTGTCCGCACTCAATTCCAGGCTCAACGCCGCTTTACGCTTGCCCTCGTTACGAATCACCAGCCCTTCAAGCTTTTCACGCAGAAACACCGTCGGCACTTTCAGGTGCAGCAGTTCATCGGTGGCCGGCGTGTGCATCAGCAAGTGAATCCACTCGTACTGACCGATGGCCAGACGCGACACTGGCAGGTCGAACCACCAGATGTTGCGGTTACGGTTCAGTTCGGCGAAGTGGCAGTTGTTGGTGCCGAGCACGGCACCGCCCAGTTCCTTGTTGCGTCGGGCGATGGCCTGCGTTTTATCGAGTTTCATAACATTCCTGCGGTATCGGTTCCTGGCGCGTGGCGCCCATATGGTGGGCATTCTCGTGGGTTGGGCAGCAAACATAAAGCCCAACCTGCACGCCACGACGAAATGAACCCCTGAAAATAAATGAAACTTGGCGCAAACCCGGCCAGTCAATCATTACGTACTGACTTTTCCCCCTAATTGCACCAAGGAGAAACACCATGAGTAGCACAGGCGATAAAGTAAAAGGCATGGCCAACGAAGCGGTCGGCAACGTCAAGCAAGGCGTCGGTAAAGCCACCGACAACACCAAGCTGCAAGCCGAAGGCAAGATTCAAGAGAAAAAAGGCGAAGCCCAGCAAGCCGTCGGCAAAGCCAAGGACGCGGTCAAAAAAGGTGTCGACAAGGCGTAACTCAGCCTTGAACGAAATACACGAGCGGCCATCCAAGGATGGCCGTTTTTGTGTCAAAAGCCTGCAGCAACCCGACGAGGTTCGCCAAACAGGCTAACGTGATGTAAAAAACGCCCCTGAGTCGCCACGACTTCAACCTGTTCTGCGGCGAAAGGAGACGCGAATGATTTTTCCGGACATGAAAGGTCTGCCCCTGCACCGGGTGATGGTGCGCACGGTCACTGAATTCGTTGACGACGAGATGTCGACCTACGCCTCGGCACTGGCTTACCAGATGCTGTTCTCGCTGTTCCCGTTCATTCTGTTCCTGATCGCCCTGATCGGTTTCCTGCACCTGCCGGACTTTTTCTCCTGGCTGCGCTTGCAGTCGGAACTGGTCCTGCCACCGCAGGCGCTGGAGCAGGTCAATCCGGTGATTGACCAGTTGCAGCAGTCCAAGGGTGGCCTGCTTTCAGTCGGTATCGTGATCGCCCTGTACACCGCATCCGCCGGTGTGCGCTTGATGATGAGTGCGATGAACGCGGCGTACGACGTGGTCGAAGGCCGACCGGTCTGGAAGCGCTTCCCATTGTCGATTTTCTACACCGTCGGCATCGCCGGCATGCTGCTGGTGGCCGCCGCGCTGATGGTGCTCGGGCCGCAGGTGATGGGCTGGATCGCCGCGCAGGTGGGGCTGGAAGACTTCATCGTCACCGTGTGGACCATCGCGCGCTGGCCGGTGATCGTGATTCTGATGATGGTCGCCGTGGCCCTGATTTACTACGTGATGCCCGACGTCAAACAGGAATTCCGCTTCATCACACCCGGTTCGGTATTGGCCGTGGTGGTGTGGATCATCGCCTCGTTGGGCTTTGCTTTCTACGTGAAAACCTTCGCCAACTACAACGCGATGTATGGCAGCATCGGGGCGATCATCGTGCTGTTGCTGTACTTCTACATTTCCGCCGCGGTGCTATTGCTCGGCGCCGAGATGAACGCGGTGATCGAGCACATGTCCAGCGAGGGCAAGGATGCGGGTGAAAAAGTCCCCGGCGAACTCGATGAACATCCCAAACAACACGTCTCGGGCCTGGGCCGCGATCATTCGCTCAAGCCGGACACTGACGAAGTCTGATCATGATCCGTGAAATTCTGAAAATGGGCGACGAGCGCCTGCTGCGCATCGCCCCGCCCGTGCCGGCCGAGATGTTCGACAGCCCCGAGCTGTGGCAACTGATCGACGACATGTTCCAGACCATGGAAAGCGTCGGTGGCGTTGGCCTGGCTGCGCCGCAGATCGGTGTCGATCTGCAATTGGTGATCTTTGGTTTCGAACACAGTGAACGTTACCCGGACGCTGAAGCGGTGCCGCAGACGATCCTGATCAATCCGCTGATCACCCCGCTGAGTCCACTGACGGAAGAGGGCTTTGAAGGCTGTCTGTCGGTGCCGGGTTTGCGTGGCGCGGTGGATCGTTATCAGCAGATTCGCTACGAAGGATTTGATCCGAAGGGTGAGCCGATTGTGCGCGTTGCGTCAGGTTTCCACGCACGGGTTGTGCAGCACGAATGCGATCACCTGATCGGCCGGTTGTACCCGTCGCGCATCACCGACTTCAGCAAGTTCGGTTTTACCGAAGTGATGTTCCCGGATCTCGATCCCACCGCTGACGATTGATCCCCGGGAACACCACACCCCCCCTGTAGGAGTGAGCCTGCTCGCGATAGCGGTCTGTCAGTGACATTTTCGGTGACAGACATACCGCTATCGCGAGCAGGCTCACTCCTACAAGGTTTTGCGTCAGATTGAAGGAGCCAGCTCCATCGCAATCATCGGCTTGCTCCGCGCATACCGGCTCAACCGCTCCGCCATCGCTTGCGGCAGCGCCGGGTCGAAGGTGAACCCGCGTCGCTCATAAAACTCACGCAAATCCGGATGACAGAACAGCCACACCGGCTCGCTCACATCCTGCACCGCCGTTGCAATCAACTGCGCGGCAAGCCCTTGTTCGCGACAGCCAGGATCAACAAACAACCCGGTCAACCAATGCCCACCCGCCACCGGTCGCAAGCACAACGCGGCTACAATCTCTCCGCGCCGCGCGACCCACAATTGCGCATCACGAACCGCTTTCATCGAGGATTGGTGGCTGCGGTAAAACTTGTTCATCAACGGCCATAACGACTCGTCGAGCAGGCTGTATTGGGTGTCGGGCATGGGATCGGACTGTCGGTGGGCAAAGCGACGATTATAAAAGAACGCACGGCTCTGGATAGGTGTATACCTGACCTCACATCCCCTGTGAGTGGAGTACGCATCATGTCCAAAGGTATGGATTCAAAGAAAGCCGCGAAGAAGAAACCGGCCAAGACCGCGATTGAAAAACGCGCGGAGAAGAAAGCCAAGAAAGTCGACATCTTCGGTCACTGATCACGCCTTTCCGGAGCCCGGTTCTCGGGCTCCTGCCTGCACCCGAAAATAATCTGCAAGATTGCACCGCGTCGTTGCACAGAAGGGCAAGAATCCCGTTCCGAGCAACGCCATGCCCCATTACTTCGACGCCGCCCATCGTCAGCAGATCGAAACCCTGCGCCAACGCTTTACCGCCCGCACCGAATGGCCGACCTGGCTGTTGCTGATCGGCGTCTATGCTGGCTGGTTCGCCATTGTGCTCAACAGTCACTGGCTGGGCCGTGCCTTGAGCACGCTGTTGTTGATCCCGCTGCTGGTGTTGTGGCTGTCGGTGCAGCACGAGTTGCTGCACGGGCATCCGACGCGCTGGGTGCGCTTCAACAAGATCCTTGGCTATGCGCCGTTTGCCGTGTGGTATCCGTACACGTTGTATCGCGATAGTCATTTGCTGCATCACCGCGATGAGGATCTGACCGTGCCCGGCGTCGATCCGGAAAGCCGTTACCTGACCCGCGCTGGCTGGCAGGGCAGTTCGCTGTTTGAACGCAGCTTGCACTGGTTGAACAAAACCGTGCTCGGGCGCTTTGTGATCGGCGCACCGCTGGCGCTGATGGCGCTGGCCAAAGAAGAGTTGCTGCGGCTGAAGAATGGCGAGCGCCAGGCCTGGTTGATGTGGCTGACCCACGGCCTGCTCACGTTATTGATGCTGTGGTTCATCACCCGTTTCAGCGTGCTGCCGGTCTGGCATTACCTGCTGCTGATCAGCGTGCCGGCGCTGTCGATCGCGATGATCCGCTCCTACTATGAACATCGCCCACATGCGCAACCGGAGCAGCGCACGGTGTTGAACGAAGCCGGTTGGCCGTGGCGCTGGTTGTTTCTGAATCTGAATTTTCATCTGGTGCATCACGACTTGCCGAAGCTGGCGTGGTACGACTTGCCCACGGTTTACCGGATGCATCGCGAGCAATGGATCGCGCGCAGTGGCGGGTTTCTGGTGCAAGGGTATGGCGAGTTCTGGCGGCGCCATGTCTTGAAGCCAATCGACAGCCCCGAGCATCCTTACCACTGACCCAAGAACACCACAAAACCCTGTAGGAGTGAGCCTGCTCGCGATAGCGGTATATCAGTGACATTTTCAGTGCCTGACTCACTGCTATCGCGAGCAGGCTCACTCCTACATTGAAACGTGCTGCCCGGGGAAAATGTGCATGACCCAACACCACACCGAACTCCTGATGTACGTCGCCCCCGAGCCCATCCGCGCAGCCAATGAGCGCTGGATTGCGCGCATTCTCGAGCAACTTGGCCACACCCGCCTGAGTGCTGAAGGCCTGTCATTGCCCGAACTCTGGTTATCCCCCGATCTGCGGCTCACACAAACCTGCGGCTATCCGCTGATGACTGCATTGCGCGGGCAAGTGCGCATCGTCGGCCGGCCCCGTTACGAACTCCCTGACGCCAGCGCCGGCAATCATTGCAGCCTGATCATTAGCCGAGTTGATGACCCACGCAAAACCCTGGCGGACTTTCACAACAGTCGAGGGGTGATCAACAGTGACGACTCCAATAGTGGCATGAACCTGCTGCGTCAGCGCTTGGCGCCACTGAATCAGGACGGACAATTCTTTGCCTCGGTCGGCATCAGCGGCGGCCATCGCGAGAGCCTGCGTTGGCTGCGCGAAAACCGCGCCGATCTGGCCGCCATCGACAGCGTCACCTACGCCTATCTGGCGCAATATGCGTCGGAAGAAGTCCGTGCCTTGCGGGTGATTGCGCGCAGTGCCCTGAGCCCGACCCTGCCGTTCATTACTGTCGTCAGCGCCACGGATGAGCAGGTCGAGCAGCTCCGACAGGTAATGAATGAAACCTTGCGCGAACTCCCTGATGTCGTGGAGACCTTGGGATTGCCTGAGGTGCTTGCGGCCAGTGAGCGCGATTATCAAATCCTGCTCGACTATCAGCGTGAGGCTGAAGGACTTGGCTATGGCCGCTTGCGCTAAGGATCGCAGCCTTCGGCAGCTCCTACAGGGGATCGGTGTAGGAACTGCCGAAGGCTGCGATCTCGTGCTTTTATATTCACAAATCGCATATAAAAATGAAATTTAAATATTATTAAAGAATAAGGCGCCTTGCTACGATCGCGCCACCGGAACACCGGACATTCAGCGACCCCTAACCAGGAGCCCCTATGTCCGGCGCCGAGCTTTGCCATCGCAACACCGTGGACGAGCTGTTTCGCGCCCACTATCGCTGGCTCTGTGCTTATCTGCGCGGTCATCTGCACGACGCGGCCGGCAGCGAAGACATCGCCGCCGAAACCTTTGCGCAATTGCTCGAAGCCCCGGGGCTGAGAGCCATCCGCGAACCTCGCGCCTTGCTGACGACCATCGCCCAGCGCCTGCTTTATCAGCGCTGGCGACGCGGTGATCTGGAGCGTCGTCATCGCCAGCAGCTTGCTGTCGATTACGCCGTCTCGCCTGAAGATCTGGTCACGCTATCGCAAACCCTCAACCGCCTCGATCACAGCTTGCAGCGCCTGCCCGCCAAGGTCCGCACGACGTTTCTGCTCGCCCGTATCGATGGCCTGACCTACCCGCAAATCGCTGCCGAACTGGGCATCTCCCAGCGCTCGGTCAGCGAGTACATGAGCCGTTCCCAAGCGCTGTGCGATCGCCACAGCGCCAACCAATCCCTGCAAGACAAGAGGTCCGCATGAGATCGATCAAAACCCTGCTCGGCACTTCGCTGCTGGCGTTGAGCCTGAGTGTTGGCGCTGTTTCGGCGACGGAAAAAACCGCGCCGATCCACTTCGGCGACATCACTTGGGAAAGCGGCAGTTTCATCACCGAAGTGCTGCGCCTGATCGTTGAAAAAGGCTACGGCTACCCGACCGACACGTTGCCCGGCAGTACCGTCAGCCTGGAAGCGGCGCTGGCGAAAAACGATATCCAGGTGATCGGCGAAGAATGGGCCGGGCGCAGTCCGGCGTGGGTCAAAGCGGCCGCCGAAGGCAAGGTGTTCGGTTTGGGCGACACGGTCAAAGGCGCAACCGAAGGCTGGTGGGTGCCGGAGTATGTGATCAAGGGCGACCCCGAGCGCGGCATCAAAGCGTTGGCGCCGGAGTTGAAATCTGTGGCCGATCTGCCGCGCTACAAAGACGTGTTCCGCGACCCGGAAGATCCGTCTCGCGGGCGTTTCCTCAACAGCCCGACCGGTTGGACTTCGGAGATCGTCAACAGCCAGAAGCTCAAGGCCTATGCGCTGAACGACAGCTTCGTGAATTTCCGCACCGGTTCCGGCGCGGCGCTGGATGCCGAGGTGGCGTCGTCGATCAAACGGGGCAAACCGGTGTTGTTCTACTACTGGTCGCCGACGCCGCTGCTGGGTCGATTCAAACTGGTGAAACTGGAAGAACCGCCGTTCGATGCCGAGGCCTGGAAAACCCTCGCCGATGCCAATAACCCGAATCCAAAAGGCACCCGGTCGATGCCGGCGAGTCTGGCGATTGGCGTGTCGGCGCCGTTCAAGGTGCAGTATCCGGAGTTGGTGGCGTTCTTCGAGAAAGTCGATTTGCCGATTGATCTGTTGAACCAGACGCTGGCGGGAATGAGCGAAAAACGTTTGCAGCCGAGAGTGGTGGCGCAGGCGTTTTTGCGTGAGCAGCCGCAGGTCTGGAAGCCTTGGGTGCCTGCTGAGGTGGCGACCAAGGTGAGCGGAAGTCTGTAAGTCGTTTCTGTTGTTTTTGTAGTGCTTCATATGGCGCCTTCGCGAGCAGGCTCGCTCCCACATTGGAATGCGTTTCTCCTACGGGAGCTAACTTGCTCGCGAAAACGTCCGCCCCGCCGACAATTCTCCCCGCGCTGAACCGTTTCTTGTGCAAAAAGTGCCAGATACTGGCCGACTAGTGGCCTTGCGCAGGCCTTTGCACTGGCTATGCTTCTCGTAACTAACTATGTCGACCGTCATGTCAAAACATGGCTGATCCACAGGGTTAGTCCGTGAATTCATGCTGCCAGAGTGCGCAACCCAAGGCACCGACACTGAACCAACAAGGAGCGTCGCTTACATGGAAGTTCTTCAACGCGTTAGGGCTGGCCCGCATGCGGGCTATCAAGAGAAGGATGTCTTGATTAGAGCGTCGCTGCATGGACGCTCCGATTGATCATCATTTATCACCTGACAACTTCCTCCCGTGGAGGAATGCGTGTGCCTGTTCTGTGGAACGTAGTGGTGGATCGTGAAAGAACTGAACTTTCATCAAATCAAAAGTCCGCGCGGAAGGTGATACAACCATGTTCAACCTACATCACAAGGCTGACCTGCAGGAAATCGAGCGCTTCAGCTGCGCCCTGACCGAGGCCAACGCCAAACTGGCCGCGATCAGCCGTTCGATGGCCATGATCGAGTTCAGCCCTGACGGCATCGTTCTCGATGCCAATGAAAACTTCTGCAAGACCATGGGCTACAGTGCCGATGAAGTACGCGGCAAACATCACCGGGTGTTTTGTGAAGAGGCTTTCTATCGCAGTGAGGAGTACGCCAAATTGTGGCGTGACCTGGCGCGCGGTGAGCCGATCAGCGGAACGTTTCTGCGTTTGAACAAGGCCGGCAGGGAAGTCTGGCTCGAAGCCAGTTACATGCCGGTTTATGGCCCGGACAAACAAGTCCGCAGCGTAATCAAAGTCGCTGCCGACATCACTGCTCGAGTGAATAAAGAACACGAAGAAGAAAGCATGCTGGCGGCGATCAGCCGCTCCATGGCGGTGATCGAGTTCACCCCGGAAGGCAACGTCATTACCGCCAACGACAACTTTCTGCAAACCATGCAGTACTCGCTCAACGAAATCGTCGGCCATCATCACAGCCTGTTCTGCCATCGTGCCGAAGCCGAGTCTGCGCAGTACAAGGCATTCTGGGCCTCACTCAATCGCGGCGAATATCACTCGCACCGTTTCGAGCGCAAGAACAAGTCCGGGCACATGGTCTATCTGGAAGCGTCGTACAACCCACTGTTCGACGCCAAGGGCCGCTTGTACAAAGTGGTCAAGTTCGCCAGCGACATCACCCATCAGATGACCACGTTGCAGAACGCTGCCGAATCGGCCCACAGCACCTCGGTACAAAACGATGCCTGCGCGCAAAAAGGCTCACAAGTCGTACAGCAAACCGTGCAGATCATTCAGGACATTTCCCGCGACCTCAACGAAGCGGCGGCGAGTATCGATGCGGTGAGCAAACAGTCAGACATCATCGGTACCATCGTGCAGACCATTCGCGGGATTGCCGACCAGACCAACTTGTTGGCACTTAACGCTGCGATTGAAGCGGCGCGGGCCGGTGAACATGGGCGTGGTTTTGCGGTGGTCGCGGATGAGGTGCGCAGCCTCGCGGCGCGGACCAGTCAGGCGACCCTGGAAATTGTCGATGTGGTACGCAAGAACCATGACCTGTCGCTGAGTGCGGTGTCGAGTATGCAGTCGAGCCTGAGTCGTACCGGGCTTGGCGTGGAGCTGGCGAACGAGGCGGGGGCGGTGATTCAGGAGATTCAGCAGGGCTCACGGCATGTGGTGGATGCGATCAGCCAGTTCAATGAAACGCTGCAATTGAACTGAAAACGCAGCCAAACCTGTAGGAGTGAGCCTGCTCGCGATAGCGGTATATCAGTGACATCTTCGGTGACTGACTAGCCGCAATCGCGAGCAGGCTCACTCCTACAAGGGATTTTCATTTAGACCCGAGATCAGAGTGCGGCGAGAAACTTGTCCGCCTGCTTGTCGCTGTCCTTCACATCGTTGTCTTTCTCCGCTTGGGCCAACTTCATCTTGTCCTGCAAGCGCTCGGCGATCTCTTTGCCGATGGCCAGTTGTTTCTCCGGCGGCATGGCTTTGATGTCGTCTTCGGTCAGCCCCATCGACTGCAGGATACTGTCGCGCAGACGCTGTTCCGGCGTCTTGCTCATGTAGTCCTTGAATTCATCGGTGGCGGATGTTGCCGAGGCCGTGGTGGCATCGGTGGCTTGCAGGTTGACGCGGGTCTTGGCAAACGCTTCGTCGACGTTGTCGCTGATACGCGAGGCTTCGCTGACTTGCTGGGTGGCGATCTGCGTGGCCGAGTCCTGCACCTTGGCGGTGGCTTCAGCGGTTTGCGCCTGGGTCTGGTTTTGCAGGGTTTGCAGCATGGCGCCGTGCAGACCACCTTGCAGACCGGCTGCGGCGATGGACGTCGCATCGTCATTCAGCGCTTTGGGCAGATGAATGATTTGCTGTTGTTTGGCACTGATCAACATGACGTGTAGACCTGTAGGTAATTGCTGACTGGCGTATCGGAGCAATTACCGTGCCTTCTCAATAAGTCGTTTTATTTCAACAGGTTGATCGTCGGTCAGGTGTTCGCGACGGTCATCCATTGCCGATAAGCGGCAGAGGATGACCGTTGCGCCCGTCAGCGATGGGCAATGTTCTCCAGCGCCAGATTGCGTGTGCGCGGACCGAACCAGCCGATGGTCAGCATCACGATCAGCATGCTGCTGACGATGAACGCCAGTACGCCCGGTGTGCCGAAGTTGTCGAGAAACAGACCTATCAACAAGCTGCTGAACACCGTCGACAAACGACTGAACGAGTAACAGAAACCGACGGCGCGGGCGCGGATGTTGGTCGGGAACAATTCGCTCTGATACGAGTGATAACTGAAGCTCAACCAGGCGTTGCAGAACGTGATCATCACTCCGCAGAAGATCAGCCCGAACGCGCTGGTCTGCAGAGCGAACAAGGTGCCGAAGGTCATTGCGCCGAGGGCCGAGCCGACGATCTGCCATTTGTTCTCGAAACGGTTGGCGAATTTCACGAACAGCAGCGGCCCGAGCGGGTAGGCGAGGGTGATGATGAACGCGTACATCAAACTGTGGGTGACGCTGACGCCCTGGCCGGACAGCAACGCCGGCAACCAGTTGCCGAAACCGAAGAAACCGATCGCCTGGAAAATGTGGAAAACGATCAGCATCAATGCGCGACGACGATACGGTGGCTGCCAGATATCGGCGAAGCGGCCCTTGCCTTCGACGTCGACCGGGACCGTTTCGGGCACGTCCAGTGGCTTGCCGTGATCCTTCTCGCAGCGTGCTTCGATGCCATCGAGAATCCGCTTGGCTTCATCAAAGCGGCCATGCTGCGCGAGCCAGCGCGGCGATTCCGGCAGACGCTTGCGCAGCCACCAGATAAACAGCGCAAACACCGCACTGGCCAACACCACCCAGCGCCAGCCGCTGATACCGAACGGCGCTTGCGGCACCAGCCACCACGACATCAGCGCCACCGCCGGCACCGAGAGGAACTGCACGAAAAACGCAAAGGCAAACGCCGAACTGCGCATGCGCTTGGGCACCAGTTCCGAGAGGTAGGCGTCGATGGTTACCAGTTCGATCCCCAGACCGATGCCAACCAGAAAGCGCATGCAAATGATGCCCAGCGCCGAACTCTGAATGCCCATCAACACCGTCGCCACCGTGTACCAGACCAGGGCAAAGGTGAAGATCGCGCGGCGGCCGAAGCGATCGGCCAACGGGCTGAGCAGGCTGGCGCCGAGGAACAGGCCGAGGAACGTCGCCGAAGCAAACGCTGCTTGATCAGAGAAACCGAACACACCCTGATTACCGGTGGCAAAGATGCCATCGCGAATCAGCCCGGGGCTGATGTAGGCAGTCTGGAACAGATCGTAGAGTTCGAAGAAACCACCGATCGACAGCAGCGCCACCATCCGCCAGATCGTCGCGACCGCCGGAAGGCGATCAATTCGGGCGGACACCTGAGCGGCGCGGATCGGGTCGATGCCGTCGCTTTGCGCGGCGGCGGGGGCGTGTGCAGTCATGGGCTGATCCATTTTTTATTGATGGAAAAGCTTAGCCTGCTATCGGAGTTCACGGATTGTGAATATCGGCTGATTAAACAGATAAACCGCTGAATTCTTGCAATATCTGCTTACCAGTTAACGATTTATGCCGCAGCCGTCGAATCCGGTAGCGCCGAGGCCGGCAAGCCGAAGATCCGGTCGAACAGCCAGTTGAACGCGAACGTGTAGCACGGGATGAAAATGATCAGCGCCAGATCCAGCAGAAACGCCTGCACCAGACTGATGTTCATCCACCACGCGATCAACGGAATCAGGAACACGATCAGCGTCAGTTGAAAGCCGACGGCGTGGGCGATGCGGCGTTTAACTGTGCGAGTACGCGAAATCTGGCGGCTTTCCCAGAGCTCGAACAGCGAGGTGTAAATGAAGTTCCAGGTCACGGCGATGGTGGTGATGATCACCGCCAATGGCCCGGTGCTGCCTGGCGAGGTGCCGGACAACAGCGCCAGACCGAGGGCGGAGAAGGTCATGCCGATCACTTCGTAGAGCGATACGTAGACGAGTTTGCGTTTGACGCCTTGCATGGGGATTGCCTCTTTCTTGCGACTTTTGGGCCAGTAGGACTGGCGAAGGCGGCGAAAGATAGCTTCAATAGGGCTGACAGAAAAAGTCAGTAGCTTTCAGTTTTGTTGATAGGTGTGAAAAGTGAATTTCAACAGCGACAGCATTGAGCTGTTTCTTGCGGTGATCGAACGCGGCTCGTTTTCAGCGGCGGCTCGCGCATTAGGTCGAGTGCCTTCCGCCGTCAGCATGAGCATTGGCAACCTCGAGGCCGAACTGGGTTATCTGCTGTTCGACCGCAGTCATCGCGAACCGCAACCCACGGCGATGGCGCTGTCGCTGGTGCCGCACGCACGGCTGATCGCCGAGCAACTCAAGCAACTGCAAGTGCATGCCGTGGAATTGTCATTGGGGCTGGAGAGCAAGTTGTCGATCGGCGTGGTCGCGGACATCGATCGCCGTCGTTTGCTGGCGGCGATCAAGGTGATCGCCGAGCGGCATCCGCTGCTCGACATCGAAGTGCTGACCGCGCCGCAGGATGACGTGCTGGCGATGCTGCACAGCGGCCGCGTCAGCGTGTGCCTGGCGTTTGCCGGGTTGAGCATGAATGTGCTGGAGCGTTTTCAGTTTGTCGGCAGCGAGCGGATGATCGCCACGCTGGCGGCGGACAGTCCGTTGTTGCGGGGGCAGCAGGACCTGTTTCTGGAAGATCTGGTGCATGTACGGCAGATCATCGTCGCCAGTCGCGACTTGCCGATCAGTGAAACGCGGCCGTTGGTGGCGGAGTCGTATTGGCGCACCGACAGTCTTGAGACGGCGATAGAAATGGTCGAGGCGGGATTGGGCTGGGGCAACTTCCCGCTGTCGGTGGTGCAGCCGCGACTGGACAGCGGACGGCTGAAACGGCTGAATTTCCGCAACATCGAAAACGGACTGGTGATGCCGGTGCATGCCGTGTGGCTCAAGAGCCAGCCCTTACAAAAAGGCGCACTGGCCCTCGTCGACCTGCTCAGCCATTGAACATTGCGCAGATCCCCTGTAGGAGTGAGCCTGCTCGCGATAGCGGAGTGTCATTCAACACATGCGTCGCCTGACACACCGCTATCGCGAGCAGGCTCACTCCTACAAGGGTTGTGTTTCAACTCAGCATTTGTGAGCACCACATAAAACCTGCGGGGGGGCGACAGCGTCAGGTACTTTCGCGGATCTTCAGTTCGAAACCCATGTCCTCGACCGGGCGCGCGACCGAGTTACCGGCCATCAACGTCAGCATCTGCTCCGCCGCGCGCCGGCCGATCGCTTCACGCGGGGTGTTGATGCTGCTCAGGCGCGGCACCATGTACTCGGACATCGGCAAGTCGTTGAAACCAAGAATCGCCACTTGCTCGGGAATCTTGATGCCGTTGCGCAGTGCTTCCAGCAACGCTCCCTGCGCCAAATCGTCGTTACCAAAAAAGATTGCATCAACATCCGGATGCGCCGCGAGCAACTGCAAAAACAATTCCCCGCCCAAGCCCACCGATGAAGAGCGAGGCGTCAGCACTTCCAGATCCGGGTCATAACGGCCGGCCTTCTGCAGCGCTTTGCGAAAACCTTCACCGCGCAGCAGGGTTCGCTGATCAAGTTGCGCACCAATGTAAGCCAGGCGTTTGCGCCCACGGGAGAGCAAATGCTCGGCCGCCGTTTCACCGGCACTGAGCTGCGAGAAGCCGACGCAATTCACCCCGGCGGCGCTGTCCAGTTCCATCATGTACACGCAGGGAATGTTGCTCGCCTCGATCATCCGCCGCGAACTTTCCGTGCGATCAAACCCGGTCAACAAGAAACCGCGCGGCTGATAAGCCATGTAGTTGCGCAGCAGGTTTTCTTCTTCATCGCGCGAGTAGTGGAAGTTACCGATCAGCACTTCGAAGCCCTTGGGCGTGAGCACCCGATGAATGGCTTCCAGCGTATCGATGAACAGCAAGTTGGATAACGAAGGCACCAGAACCACCACCGAATGGCTTTGCGCCGAGGCTAAAGCGCGGGCGGCAGGGTTGACCACGTAGTTGAGTTCGAGGGCGGCTTTCTGCACTTTTTCCACAAGTTCCGTGGCGACCGTGCTGACCCCACGCAAGGCGCGGGAGGCGGTAATCGGGCTGACACCGGCCAGGCGGGCAACTTCATTCAGGGTGGGACGGCCGGTGGTGCGAGTGTTTTTATCGTTTTTAGGGGAGGTCATCGGGCGGCTTGCCAAACAAAAATCAAGGCACTAAGGTAGCGCTGTCCTGATGCAGCTGTAAATGCGTAAGCGAGGTCCTGCCTGATCTTCGCTTTTTGGCGTTGGGAACAAACCTGCTGCAACCCAAAAAAACGACAAGAAGGCGTCGGCAACTTCTGCCTGTGCACTAGAGTCATAGCTAGCAAAGGTAGCGCTGTCTGCGCGCTGAGGTGTTATATGAGTCATCCCATCACCGCCCTGGTCATCATGGGCGTTGCCGGTTGCGGCAAGACGTGCGTCAGCGAGGCCCTGTGCCAATTGAGCGGCGCCACTGCCATTGAAGGCGATACTTTCCATCCGGCCGCGAACATCGAAAAGATGAGCGCGGGGATCCCCCTGAACGACGACGACCGTGCCGGCTGGCTCGACAGCCTGTGCGATGAACTGCGTCGTGTCGATGCATCGGGCAAACGCCCAGTGCTGACCTGCTCGGCCCTTAAACACAGTTATCGCGAAGTGTTGCGCAGTGCCTTGCCGGGCCTGGGCTTCGTGTTTCTTGAATTGACCCCTGAAGTCGCCGCTGAACGTGTGTCCCATCGTCCGGGCCACTTCATGCCGGCCACGTTGATCGAAAGCCAGTTCGCCACCCTCGAGTCGCCCAAGGGCGAACCGTTGACCTTGGCCCTGAATGCCTCGATCCACAGCGTTGAAGAACTGGCGTCCCAGGCTCACGTCTGGTGGCAGGCCCACGGTCTGAAGCAGGCGGTATGAGTGTGTTGAAAGAGATAGCGCTGTCCTCCCGACTTCTGTTTAACCCGCTTTAATAACAACAACAATCCAGGAGACACCCCCAATGTTTGGCATGTCCCATGAGACGTTCCTGCTGCTCGATGCAGTGGTCACGGTAATCGGCCTGATTATCCTGATCACCAAATTCAAGATTCACCCGTTCATTTCCCTGACCATCGCCGCCGCGTTCCTCGGCCTGACGTCAGGCATGCCGATCGGCACCATCATCAAGGCGTTCCAGGACGGCTTCGGTGGCGTGCTCGGTTTCGTCGGCATCATCCTCGCGCTGGGCACCATGCTCGGCAAAATGATGGCCGAATCGGGCGGGGCGGATCAGATCGCCCAGACCCTGATCCGTGCGTTCGGTAAAGACAAAGTCCAGTGGGCAATGATGTTCGCCGCATTCCTGGTGGGCATTCCGCTGTTCTTCGAAATCGGCTTCGTGCTCCTGATTCCACTGGTGTTCATCGTTGCGCGCCGCACTGGCGTGTCGATCATCAAGATCGGTATCCCGCTGCTCGCCGGTCTGTCCGCCGTGCACGGTCTGGTGCCACCGCACCCGGGTCCGCTACTGGCCATCGGTGTGTTCGGCGCTGACATCGGCAAGACCATTCTTTATGGTCTGATCGTTGCGCTGCCGACCGCGATCATTGCTGGTCCGATCTTCGGTACGTTCATCGCCAAGCACATTCCGGGTCACCCGAATCAGGAGCTGGTCGATCAACTGGCCCGTGAAAACGACGACTCGACCACGCTGCCGAGCTTCAGCATCACCCTGATCACCGTGCTGTTGCCGGTGTTCCTGATGCTGCTGAAAACCTTCGCTGACGTGGCGCTGCCGGACGGTCACTTCTTCCGTACCTGGATGGACATGATCGGTCACCCGATCTCCGCGCTGCTGCTGGCGTTGCTGCTGTCGCTGTACACCTTCGGCCACAAGCAGGGCATCGGTTCCCAGCAGATGCTCAAGTGGCTCGACGCAAGTCTGGCGCCAACCGCCGCGATCATCCTGATCATCGGTGCTGGCGGTGGCTTCAAGCAGATGCTGGTGACCAGCGGCGTGGGCGACGTGATCGGCCACATGGCGGTCAGCGCGCAGATCTCGCCGATCCTGCTGGCGTGGCTGGTGGCGGCAGTGATTCGTATCGCGACCGGTTCGGCGACTGTGGCAACCATTACCGGCGCGGGCATTGTGGTGCCGGTGGTGGGGATGATCCCGGGCGTTAACCGTGAGCTGCTGGTGCTGGCTACCGGTGCCGGCTCGTTGATCCTGTCCCACGTGAACGACGCCGGTTTCTGGCTGGTGAAGCAGTACTTCAACATGACCGTGGCCGAGACGTTCAAGACCTGGACGGCGATGGAAACCATCCTGTCGGTGGTTGCGTTGGGCTTTATCCTGCTGCTGTCGCTGTTCGTTTAAGCGACGCTTTGCAGGCACAAAAAAACCGCAGCGATGCGGTTTTTTTGTGGGTGAAATTTCGAGGCCGGACACATTCCCTTGTAGGAGTGAGCCTGCTCGCGATAGCGGTGTGTCAGTGCCATTTACGGTGACTGACACACCGCTATCGCGAGCAGGCTCACTCCTACAGGTTTTGCGTTAGCCGCCAGTTTTTGCGACTAATCCATCCGCCCGGAACATCCCGCGAATCCCGCGTACAGCCTGACGAATCCGGTCCTGGTTTTCGATCAGCGCAAAGCGCACATGGTCATCGCCATACTCACCAAAGCCGACCCCCGGCGAGACGCACACCTTGGCCTCGGCCAGCAGTTTCTTGGCGAATTCCAGCGAACCCAGATGCGCGTACTGCTCAGGAATCTTCGCCCAGACATACATCGACGCCTTTGGATTTTCGACCATCCAGCCCAGTTCATGCAGACCTTTGACCAGCACATTACGGCGCTGGCGATACTGCTCGGCGATGTCGCGCACGCATTGCTGATCACCTTCCAGCGCAGCAATCGCCGCCACTTGCAGCGGGGTGAAGGTGCCGTAGTCGTGGTAGCTCTTGATCCGCGCCAAGGCGTTGACCAGTTCCGGGTTGCCGACCATGAAACCGATGCGCCAGCCGGCCATGTTGTAGCTCTTCGACAGAGTGAAGAATTCCACCGCAATGTCCTTGGCGCCCGGCACCTGCATGATCGACGGCGCTTTCCAGCCGTCGTAGACGATGTCGGCGTAAGCCAGATCGTGAATCACCAGCACGTCGTACTGCTTGGCGAGGGCGATCACCCGTTCGAAGAAATCCAGTTCCACGCATTGCGCGGTTGGGTTCGACGGGAAGCCGAGGATCATCATTTTCGGTTTCGGAATCGAGCCGCGAATGGCCCGTTCCAGTTCGTCGAAGAAGTCCACGCCCGGCACCAGCGGTACCGAACGCACCTGGGCGCCGGCAATCACCGCACCGTAGATGTGAATCGGGTAGCTCGGGTTCGGCACCAGCACGGTGTCGCCCTGATCGAGGGTCGCCAGCATCAAATGCGCCAGGCCTTCCTTGGAACCGATGGTGACAATGGCTTCGCTTTCCGGGTCGATATCGACCTCGTAGCGCTGCTTGTACCAGTTGGAAATCGCCCGGCGCAGGCGCGGAATGCCTTTGGACGTCGAGTAACCGTGGGTGTCTTCGCGTTGCGCAACCTGTACGAGTTTTTCGACAATATGCGGCGGCGTAGCCCCGTCGGGGTTGCCCATGCTCAAGTCGATGATGTCTTCACCACGACGACGCGCGGCCATCTTCAGCTCGGCGGTGATGTTGAAAACGTAAGGGGGGAGTCGATCTATGCGCGCAAAGCGGCGCGGCGAACCTTGTTCGGCCATTGTTGCCTCGGATAACGTAAGCGCCCGGAACCGTCCGAGCGACGCTGGTCACTGCGGTGACCTGTGGCGGAAGATAAGGTCAGTGATGGCATACTGTCCAGCCCGTTTGTAAACAATTTTGTCCCAAGGAAATCGGTAGATGGAATTCACCAGCGGCTTCTTGCTGAGCCTTTCGCTGTGCCTGGATATCGGCGTGGCCAACATTGCGATGATCACCCTGGCGATGCAGCGCGGTTACTTTCAGGGTTTTGCGCTGGGCCTCGGCACCTGCGTCGGCGACCTGATTTACGCGGTGCTGGCGCTGGCCGGCATGACGGTTTTGCTGCAATACGAAACTGTGCGCTGGGTGTTGTGGATCGGGGGTTCGGCGTTGCTGATCTACTTTGCGGCGAAGATGATTTACTCGGCGATCCATCACGAAGCGCTATTGGCCGAGACGGCAGAAGTGGGGCACAACTCCCATCGCAAGGAATTCTTCCGGGGGATTTTTCTCGCCATGTCGTCGCCGAGCGCGATTCTCTGGTTTGCCGCGGTTGGCGGTACGTTGATCGCCCGTTCCGGTGGCGGTGGGCCGCTGAGTTCGGCGCTGTTCCTTGGCGGTTTCCTTTGCGCCGGGCTGCTGTGGTCGGCGGGTTTGTGCTTCGCCGCAAGCCACGGTGGCAAGCTGCTGGGCGACAAGCTATTGCGCTATTCGTATATGGCATCTGCAGCGATCTTCTGCTATTTCGCGGTGTACGTGATCGTATCCGGCTATAACGAGTTTGTCGGTTCGGGCGCCGTCGAGCAGTTGCATTCGCTGTAAGCGTGCGAATTGGGTTTGGCTTTCTATACTCCCAGCCGAACCCCTTTTTTGTTCCAGGAGTCGAGTCATGGATGAGCAAACACGCGTCGAAGTGGCTGAACCTCGCTTCGAACATGGACACTTCCTGCTGATTGCAGGCTTTCGCGGTCGATTTACCCAAGACACAGCAAAAGACATCCCCGCGCTGTGGGAAAAGTTCTTGCCGCACCTGGGAAAGATCCAGGGGCAAAAGAACGAAGTGACCTACGGGGTCTGCAGCAATTTCGACGGCAAGGGCGGCTTCGATTACATCGCCGGGGTGGAAATCAGCAAGCTCGATGACCTCGACCAGAAGGTCTACCAATGGGTCGAAGTGCTGCCTCGGCAATACGCGGTGTTCGAGCACAAGGGACCGCTCGAACAGTTGCCGCAAACTCTGCAATACATCTACAAGACCTGGCTGCCGACCTCCCACTACGTGGAACTCAATGCCCCGGAACTGGAGCGCTACAGCGCCGATTTCAATCCGAAGCTGCACACCGGCAAACTGGAAATCTGTGTGCCAGTCGATACCAAGGCCTGAGCAGACAAACTTGAGGCGGATCAATGATCCGCCTCATGGTTTTCAACCCCGCTTGCCTTTGCCCAACCGTCGCGCCCGCAACAGGTCGATGCCCAAGGTGATAAAGCCGAACGTACTGATGCCCAACACCATCAACAGGCCGATTTCAACGCTGCTCATAAGCGGTTTCCCCCAAGGGTAGTCAGAGACACACCTCAGAAATAGCCCGCCGCCTGCACGAAGAAAAGCGCTTATACGCAGGCTTTACGCCGCCCGTGCGCATCGATATGCAGGCCTTATTCCTTTATGCTTTCGGCACTTTCTTCTGCTGATTTCCGAGCCGCCATGAACACCGTCATCCGCAACGTCACCGCCGCCGATCTGGACCGCTGCTACGCCATCGAAACCGTCGCCTATGAAGGTGACGAAGCGGCCACTCGCGAAAAAATCGCTACGCGCATCGCCACTTGGCCGGAAGGTTTTATCGTTGCCGAGGTGGACGGTGAGGTCGCAGGCTTCGTCAACTCCGGCGCGGCGTTTGATGTGCAGATGTCGGACGAGGCGTTCAAGGAACTGATCGGCCACGACCCGAAGGGGCCGAACGTGGTGATCATGTCGGTGGTGGTGCACCCGGATTATCAGGGGCAGGGTTTGGCCAAGCGTTTGATGGGCGAGTTCATTGAACGTATGCGCGGGATGGATAAAGCGACGATTCATTTGATGTGCAAGGAAAATCACATTCCGTTGTATGCCGGGTTTGGTTTTGCCTACATCAAGCCGTCGGAGTCGGATCACGGCGGCATGGCGTGGCACGAGATGATCCTGACCCTCTGACCCAACCCCTATCAAAACCTGTAGGAGTGAGCCTGCTCGCGATAGCGGAGTGTCAGACAACATCGATTTAGCTGACACACCGCTATCGCGAGCAGGCTCACTCCTACAAGGGGCCGTGTTGTATCAGTAGAGGGTGTCGCTTACTCGTTTCGGGGCTTCACGGTCGTAGGTTTCGGCATCGAACTGGCCATCATTCAGGCGCTTGTGGAACGCGCCAGCAGAGGGCAGGGCCGAGCGTGGCAGATGCGTTTCCGGGTTCCACGCATCCGAACGGACGAAGGCTTTCGAGCAATGAAAGAACGCCGCTTCCACCGTCACCAGCAACACCGTTTTCGCCGGTTTGCCATTCACCGCAAAGCTTTCCAGCAACTGCGGCTCCGCGCTGATCGTCGCCGTGCCATTAACCCGCAACGTTTCACCAATCCCCGGAATGATGAACAGCAGCGACACCCGCGAATCCTGCAGCACATTGCGCAAGGTATCGATGCGGTTGTTGCCCGGGCGATCCGGCAGGGCCAAGGTGCGCTCATCAATGATCCGCACAAACCCGGCCTTGTCGCCTCGCGGTGAATTGTCGAGGCCATCGGCGCCCACCGAGCTGACAATCACCAGCGGCGAAACCCGCACCATCGCCTGATAATCCTCGTTGAGAAAACCGATCTGCTTGCGCACCGCGCGCTCGTGGGGCAGTCCGTAAATCGCTTCCAGCGCTTCGATTGAATCGATCATCGTGCTTCCCTCGATGACTTAGAAAACCAGGCCCATGCGCCGTTCGTAACCGATCCGGCCCTTGTACGCTTCGCCGCTGTCGACATAGCCGTGTTTGGCGTACAGCGCGATCGCCGCGTCATTGTCTGCGTCCACCGACAATTCCAGCCCTTTGATCTCCGGCCAGGCCTGACGCGCGACTTCGGGGAGCGCTTGCAGACACGCCTTGCCGAAACCTTTGCCCTGCGCCCGGCGATCAACCTGCAACGCATGCAATGTTGCACTGTGCTCATTGGCCCAGGCTGGCAACACCGGCGGGCGCTTGAGCAGCAGAAACGCCACCGGTACCTCATCCGCCAACAGCGCGAAACCTTTCACGCCGGGGCCGGGTTTCGACAGCAGGGTGTGCAAGGCACCGTGGATATCGCCGGAGAACTTGATCTGCTCGGCATTGATTTCAATCGACTCGACTTGCTGACGCTGCAAGGCGTTCAGGCTGTCGTACGGCACGAGTTGGGCTGACACGGGAATTTCCTTTTTCCTACAAAGATGAGCCTCGGATTCTAGCGATTTTGGCCTCAGTGGAAATTTTTTGTTTCGACTGTCGATTTGCCTGTTTGCCGAACGACTAAAGGTGTCTTCACAACAAAAACACGGAGAACAGCATGAGCGCACAATCTGAAATCCAGACCCTGATCAACACCTACCGCGAAGCCGTCATGACCAAGGACGTGGAGAAAGTCATGGCTTTGTACGCCGACGACATCGTCTCCTTCGACGCGATCAAAGCCCTGCAATTCAAGGGCAAACCCGCCTACCGCGCGCACTGGGTCGCGTGCATGGAAATGTGCCCCGGCCCGCACGTCTTCGAATTCCAGGAAATCGCCATCGAAAGCGCCGACAACATCGCCTTCGCCCACTGGGTAGCCAATTGCGGCGGCACCAACGACAAGGGCGAAACCCAGAGCTGCTGGATGCGCGTCACCGCTTGCTATCGGCAGGTTGGCGGGACATGGAAAATCGTCCACGAACACTGGTCGGCGCCGTTCGATCCGATGAGCGGCGCGACCCTGTTCGATGTGACCCCCTGATCTTCAGCCATAGTTGAACCGTCCGCTTCAGGAGAACGCCATGAAGTATCTATGCCTGGTCTACAGCGATGAGCGCCTGCTTCATTCGTCGCCCGACAGCCCGGAAGACGCCGAATGCTGGGCTTATGCCGAGTCGATTCAGGGCAGTGGGCGGATGGTCGCCGCCGAAGCGCTGGAGTCGGTGCAGACCGCCACCACGGTGCGTATGCGCAACGGCAAACTGTCGATCACCGACGGCCCGTTTGCCGAAACCAAGGAGCAACTGGCTGGCTTTTACCTGATCGACGCCAAGGATCTTAACGAAGCGCTTCAGGTCGCCGGCAACATTCCGGCGGCGCGGGTTGGCAGCGTGGAAGTGCGCCCGGTGCGGCAGTTGAATGTCTGAGGTCAAGGCGCGGGTCGAGCAGGTCTATCGCGAAGACTCGCGGCGGATTCTGGCGACGCTGATTCGTCTGCTCGGTGATTTCGACCTTGCCGAAGAGGCCTTGCATGAGGCGTTCTTCGTCGCGGTCGAGCGCTGGCAACGCGACGGCGTGCCGGACAATCCGCGCACCTGGCTGGTGTCGACCGGGCGCTTCAAAGCGATTGATGTGTTGCGCCGCCGCGCGCGGTTCAAGGCCTCGCAACCCTTGCTGTTGGCGCAACTGGAAGAACTCGAACAGGCCGACTGGAGCGGTGAAGACGTGGAAGACGATCGCCTGCGTCTGATCTTCACCTGCTGCCACCCGGCACTGGCGGCGGATGCGCAAGTGCCGCTGACCTTGCGCGAAGTCTGCGACCTGACCACCGAGGAAATCGCCCGTGCATTTCTCTGCGCGCCGGCGGCGATAGCCCAGCGCATCGTGCGCGCGAAAGCCAAGATTCGTGATGCGAAAATCCCTTATCAAGTACCGAGCCTGAGCGAATTGCCCGAACGCCTCGACAGTGTGTTGCGGGTGATTTATCTGGTGTTCAACGAGGGGTATTCGGCGTCGGGCGGGTCTGAGTTGACCCGTGAAGATCTGACGCGTGAGGCGATCAGGTTGGGGCGGCTGTTGATGGAGTTGCTGCCGGAACCGGAGGTTTTGGGGTTGTTGGCGATGATGCTGCTGCACGAATCGCGACGTTCGGCGCGCACTTCGCCGGACGGTGAATTGGTGCTGCTGGATGATCAGGACCGCTCATTGTGGGATAGCGCGTTGATAGCCGAAGGCTGTGCGCTGGTCGAGCGTGCGCTGACCACGCGGCGCTTTGGGCCATATTGTTTGCAGGCGGCGATTGCGGCGGTTCATGCTGAGGCGCCGTCGGCGGCAGAAACCGATTGGGAGCAGATCGTTGGTTTGTATGACGTGCTGCTGCACGCGGTGCCTTCGCCGGTGATCGAGTTGAACCGGGCGGTGGCGGTGGCCAAGCGCGATGGGGCGTTGGCGGGGTTGAATCTGATTGAAGGGATTTTGGCGCGCGGTCAGTTGCAGGATTACCACTTGGCGCATTCGGCGCGGGCGGAGTTTTGTCGGCAGTTGGGCAGGGTGGAAGAGGCGAGGGCGGCGTATTTGCGGGCGTTGGAGCTGACCCGGCAGGAGCCGGAGCGGCGGTTTATTGAAGAGCGACTTTCGGCGCTGGAATTGCCCTCACCCTAGCCCTCTCCCAGGGGGAGAGGGGACCGATTGGGGGATGCTGTAGAAGTACGCCGACCTGAACGCTCAGCGGTGAATCCATAATCGACCCAAATTTCACGACCATATATACCGCAGCAATCAATCCATAATCGACTCGATCTCTCAGGTCGATGTCTGACGCAAGACACCTCGGTCGACCCCCTCTCCCTCCGGGAGAGGGCTGGGGTGAGGGGCTTTTGACTTCAGGCTTGCCAGCGATCAGCAGCGCCGCTATTCCAGCATCTTGCTCAACAACCAACTCCCCGCCGGCCCCGGTGGATAAAGCCGCGACCACAACGCATCAACAAACACCGGCTTAGGCCAGCCGCGCACCTTCAATTCCACCAGCAAATCATTGCCAAACCGCTGCGCCAGCCAACGCGGCAGCGGCGCCCAGCCAAAGCCTTTCTCGGCCATTTCCAGCAACATCAGATAACTCGGTGCCGACCACACCCGACCTTTGCCACGACTGTCATACGGATTGACGATGGTCGCCAGACGCAATTCGCGATGCTGCTCGAGGATCTGCTGATCAATGTGATCAAGCTTGGCCAGCGCATGGTCGCGATTAACGAACAGGGCGATTTCCGTGCGTTCGGCCACCGTCGACGTCGCCAGATCCGGCGGATAGTTCTCTTGCATTTCGGCGAACGCCAGATGCGCACGACCGCGCTGCACCAATTCGATCAGGTCATCGCATTCGGCAATCAAACATTCCAGCTCCAGATCCGGATAACGCTGCTCAAACCCGACCAACGCCGCTTCAAAACGGTCCGACTGATAGGTATCGGAAATCGCCACCGTCAGTTTTGGCTCGACGCCTTGGGACAACTGCCGCGCAGTCATTTCCAGACGACTGCTGGCCGCCAGAATCGCCTCGGCGCGTTGCAGCATCACATGCCCGGCCGGGGTCAGCGTCGGTTTGCGGCTGCTGCGATCGAACAGCAGCAGATCCAGATCAATCTCCAGGCTGGCCACCGCCGCGCTGATCGTCGACTGACTGCGCCCGAGCTTGCGCGCCGCTGCCGAAAACGAACCTTGGGTGGCAGCCTGGACAAACGCCAACAGCACTTCTTGCGAGATCATCAACTATCGCCTTGATCGATGGTTACTGGTTATGAAGTATCGATGTGAGCATAGATCATGGCAACCATCTTCACTCAAGGACTCAGGCCATGACTGCCAACAAATCCATCACTGAACGTATTTTCCAGGCCATCGGTTTCGAACTGCTGGCGATCCTGATCTGCACGCCGTTGCTGGCGTGGATCATGCAAAAACCGATGCTTGAAATGGGCGCCGTGACGGTGTTGATCGCCCTATTGGCGCTGGGCTGGAACGTGGTGTTCAACCGCTTCTTTGATCGTTTGCTGGAACGCA
Organism: Pseudomonas sp. SCA2728.1_7; assembly: GCF_018138145.1. Taxonomy (NCBI): domain Bacteria; kingdom Pseudomonadati; phylum Pseudomonadota; class Gammaproteobacteria; order Pseudomonadales; family Pseudomonadaceae; genus Pseudomonas; species Pseudomonas sp. SCA2728.1_7. Next base: position 5,723,399 of record NZ_CP073104.1, read on the forward strand.
TGAACGTCGCGCACAACGCTTGGGTACGGGTGGTGCACGCGCTGCTTTTCGAGGGTGGTTTGATCGTGATGGGCGTGCCGCTGATTGCCTGGTGGCTGTCGGTCAGCCTGTGGCAGGCGTTTTTGCTCGACATCGGCGTGCTGCTGTTTTTCCTGCCGTACACCTATGTGTATCACTGGGGTTATGACGTGGTGCGCGAGCGCTTCATGACGCGCAACACTTTCCAGAACTAACCTCGATCCCCGTGTAGGAGCTGCCGAAGGCTGCGATCTTTTGATCTTGCCCTTTAAAATCAAGATCAAAAGATCGCAGCCTTCGGCAGCTCCTACATGTGACGGTGTTTCAGCGTTGGTTAGAGGAACATGCCGCCGGATGCTTCAACACGCTGGCCATTGATCCACTGTCCGCCCGGCGACAGCAGCAGCGCCAACGCTCCGCCAATATCGTCCGGTTGCCCGGCACGGCCCAGCGCGGTGTTGCTGGCGACCATCGCATTCAGCGCCGAGTTATCGCGTACGGCGCCACCACCGAAGTCAGTTTCAATCGCGCCCGGCGCGAGAATGTTCACGCCAATCTGCCGCGCACCCAACTCCTTGGCCTGATATCGGGTCAGCACCTCCATCGCGCCTTTCATCGCCGCATAAGCGCCGTAACCCGGCAGACTGAAACGGGTCAAGCCGCTGGAAATATTGATGATGCGCCCGCCGTCATTAATCAGTGGCAGCAACTGCTGAGTCAGAAAGAACGGCCCTTTCAGCTGGATATTCATCAGCAAATCGAACTGCTCCGGCGTGGTTTCGGCGAACAGTGCATGCACACCGATCCCGGCATTGTTGATCAGGAAATCAAAACGCTGACGTTCGAAAGTCTGCTGCAACGCCTGCTCAACGTGTTTAGCGAAATCGGCAAAGCTTTCGCTGCGACCGACGTCCAGTTGCAGCATTACGGCTTTGCCGCCGAGTGCTTGCACTTCGCTCACCAGCGCCTGGGCTTCATCAGCACGGCTGTGGTAAGTGCCGATGATGTCGATGCCCTGAGCGGCGAGGTGCAGGGCGGCATTCTTGCCCAGGCCACGGCTGGCGCCGGTGATCAATGCGATTTTGCGATTCATGGAGGCTTCCTCGATTGCGGTGAGTGGTGATGGGACTCAGTTTATTTATCCGCCGTGAGGTGATAAACAGAGTGAAACCGGAATCACTGATCGGCTCAGCCGAACAATCGACAGGTGCCTAATGAACAAACTGGAACTGCTGCGCACCTTCGTGCGGGTCAGCGAACTGTCGAGTTTTACCCTCGCCGGTGAAAATCTCGGTCTCCCGCGATCAACCGTTTCCGAGCATGTGCAAGCGCTCGAAGCGTTACTCGGCACGCGCCTGCTGCAACGCACCACGCGCAAGGTGCAGGCGACGCAGGACGGACTGGTGCTGTACGAACGCAGCAAGGATCTGCTCTCGCACATGGACGAGATCGAAGGCTTGTTCCGCCAGGACGAGGCTTCGCTGACCGGGCGCATTCGGGTCGACCTGCCGAACATTCTCGCGCGGCGCCTGATCATGCCGCGCTTGCCGCAGTTCATGGATCGCCACCCGAATCTTGAGTTGGAAATCAGCAGTACAGATCGCCGCGTCGACCTGCTCAGCGAGGGCTTTGATTGCGTGGTGCGCATCGGCGCGCAGCCGGATCAGTCGGTGGTCGCGCGACATCTCGGTGACTTTCCCATGGTTAACTGCGCCAGCCCCGCCTACCTTGCGCGCTACGGTGTGCCGCAAACCCTGGAGGATCTGGCGCAGCATCGGTTGGTGCATTACGTTGGCGTGCTCGGTTCGCGTTCGGAAGGGTTCGTGTACGAGGAGGGCGGGCAGGTTAAACGCTTGCCGATGGCTGGCAGCATTACGGTCAACAGCACTGACGCTTACGAGTCGGCGTGCCTCGGCGGTTTCGGTCTGACGCAGGTACCGCGAACCGGCATGCAGCCGCATCTGGAAAACGGCGAACTGGTGACCGTGTTGCCGCAGTTCACGGCGCCGGCGATGGGGATTTCATTGTTGTATGCGCGGCAACGGCATTTGCCGTTGCGGGTGCGGGTGTTTATGGATTGGCTGGGCGATCTGATCCGCTCCGCGCTCTAAACCTGAACACCGGTCAAAACTGTAGGAGTGAGCCTGCTCGCGATAGCGGTGGGTCAGTTTAATCAATGTTGACTGATACACCGCTATCGCGAGCAGGCTCACTCCTACAGGGGATCTTCGTCCGTCAGAAGATCTGGGTGAACAGCCAGTACAGGCTGCCCGACAGCAAGATGGCGGCGGGGAGTGTCAGCACCCACGCCATCAACAGATTGCGGATGGTCTTCATCTGCAACCCGGCACCGTTGGCGACCATGGTCCCGGCCACACCGGACGACAACACATGCGTCGTCGACACCGGCAAACCAAACATGTCCGCCGCACCAATCGTCAGCATGGCCACGGTTTCCGCCGAGGCGCCCTGCGCATAGGTCAGGTGGGTCTTGCCGATCTTCTCGCCCACCGTCACCACAATTCGCTTCCAGCCAACCATGGTGCCCAGCCCCAGCGCGATGGCCACGGCGATCTTCACCCACAGCGGAATAAACCGCGTGGCGTTGTCGATCTGTTGCTTGAACAGTTGCAGTTTGCCGCTGGTGTCGGCGTCGAAATTGCCGACCTTGTTCTTGTCCATCAGGCGAATGCTTTCGCTGGCCAGGTACATGTCATTGCGCACGTTGCCCATGGCTTCAGCCGGGACTTTTGCCAGCGAACCGTAGCCTTTGACTTCCTCACCGATGTGCCCGGTGAGGGCGGCGAGGGCGGGGATCAGTTGCGGCGTGGCGTCCTTGCTGCGCACGTAATCGGAAAGGACCGCACGCGGATCGGCCGGCGTCGGCAGCGGCGCACTTTTCACCAGCGCTTGCTGGGTGACTTGCGCCACGGCGGCAAACTGCAGCGATTGTTCTTCCGGCATCGTGCGGTTCAAGGCATAGGCCATCGGCAGTGTGCCGACCAGAATCAGCATGATCAGGCCCATGCCTTTTTGGCCGTCGTTGGAGCCGTGGGCGAAGGACACGCCGGTGCAGGTCAGAATCAGCAAACCGCGAATCCACCACGGCGGTGGGGTATTTCCCTCCGGTGCCTTGTACAGCGAACGATTTTTTACGAAGGCGCGCAGCGCCAGCAGCAATAGTGCCGCACAACCGAAACCCACCAGTGGCGACAGCAGCAAGGCGTAACCGATCTTGGTTGCCTGTGCCCAGTCGACACCGCTGGTGCCGTCGCGGCCGTGCATCAAGGCATTGGCCACACCGACGCCGATGATCGAACCGATCAGCGTGTGCGAAGACGACGCCGGCAAACCCAGCCACCAGGTGCCGAGGTTCCACAGGATCGCCGCGATCAGCAGAGCAAAGATCATCGAGAAACCAGCGGACGAACCGACCTGCAGAATCAACTCCACCGGCAGCAACGCGATAATGCCGAACGCCACCGCACCGCTCGAAAGCAGCACGCCGAGAAAGTTGAAGAAACCCGACCAGACCACCGCCACGTTCGGCGGCAGCGAGTGGGTATAGATCACCGTCGCGACGGCGTTGGCGGTGTCGTGGAAACCATTGACGAACTCAAAGCCCAGGGCAATCAGCAACGCCACACCGAGCAACAGAAACGGCGTCCACGTGGTGACCACCGTGCCGAGTTCGTGCATGTCGTGCATCAGGCTGTAGGCGGTGAACAGCATTCCCATCGCCAGCACGGCGAAAAAGATCACGTAGGTAAACGGGCCGGTTTTCTTGTCGAGGGCAGGCCTGCCGCTGGCGGCGGAGGCGGGGCTGGCGGTCAGGGAGGGAGTAGCCATGAGCGGACAATCCTGAGCGAGGAAAGGAATGTCGCCCATGATCGTTGCAGAATGTTACAGAGAGACTGCGCCATGTCAGTGTTTGCTTTATTAGTCCGACCATTGATCTAAACAACGACGAAGATCCCCTGTGGGAGCGAGCCTGCTCGCGAAAGCGGTGTGTCATTCAACATGATGGCGTCTGACACTCAGTCTTCGCGAGCAGGCTCGCTCCCACAGGGGATCTGCGGTGGTAGTGCATTCCGCGGTCAGTAATCCCCTCGTTTACGAAACGCCCAACGCCCGGCAATCACGGTAAACGTCGCCACCAGTGCAACCAAAATCCAGAACCCTTCCGGATCCTGCGACAACGGCACGCCACCCACATTCATTCCGAAAAAACCGGCAATGATGTTGATCGGCAGCGCCAGCACCGTGACCACCGTCAGGGTAAACAACGTGCGGTTGCTCTGTTCGTTGAGGTTGGCGGCGATCTCTTCCTGAAGCAATTTGATTCGCTCACCCAGTGCAGTGAGGTCGTTGATGATCAGCGCAAACTCCTCGGTGGATTTGCGTAGCTCCTTGACGTCCTCCTTCTGCAACCACGGCGGCGGCCGGTTGAGCAGACGCAGCAACGAACCCGGCTCCAGCGCCAGCAGCCGTTGCAGGCGCACCAGCACGCGGCGGTTGGCACCGAGTTCGGCACGGTTGGTCGACAGCCGCGAGGAGAGCAATTCGTCCTCGACCTGATCGACGCTCAGGCTGGTCTTGCGCACGATCTGCGTGAGCACTTCGCCCTGATCGCGTAGCAGGTGCACGAGCAATTCCGAGGGCGAACGAAAGCGTTCGCCGGCCTTCACCGATGAGCGCAATTTGTCCACCGAGTGCAGCGGTTGCAGACGCGCGCTGACGATCAATTTGCTGCGCACACAAACCCACAGCGTCGACACATCCGAAGAAACCATGCTGCTGAGGTTGAACACCACATCGTTGACCACCGCCAGCAACGCCGAATCGACATGCTCGATACGCGTCGAACGCGAGCCTTCGTGCAGCGCCTCGAAAAACTCTTCGGGCAATTGCAGATGACTTTTCATCCAGCGTTCGCACGCCGCATGCGCAAGATTGAGGTGCAGCCAGAGGAATTCGCCCGTGTCGTTGTCGTCCTGCAAACAGCGCAACGCTGTCGCCGAGTCGACTTCGCGGCCCCGTTCGCCGGGCAGGAAACGAAAGCCGTAGAGCAGGCCAAACAGATCAGGATCGCGATGGCTGATATCGAGGCTGTGGTTCATGAAGGCTCGCTGCGAGGAGGGCATCCGGGGCGGGTTTTACAGATTCACCTGAGCCACATCATCGCAATGTCACATGACGTTTATGTGACAGCAAAGTGACGTCAAATCAGCGACTTACCGACGGTCGGGTTTTCTTCAAGAAGCGCTCTGGCGCGCCGATCACAGGTGCGTTAGGTTGCGCGCCATTGGCCATGAGCCAAGGCTCGCCGACATGGATGTCCGGCACAATTTCACGCCTTACCGGGCGTGCCTCATTCTTGTCCTGAGTATCTTTCGATGCTGCAAAAATCCCTGAGAGCGCAAATTCTCGCCCTGCTGAGCGGCAGCCTGCTGGCGGTGCTGTTGATTGCGCTGGCCTGTTTTCATTTCCTCTCCAACGGCGTGCAAAGCTACAGCCAATTGATCGCCGGTCCCCTGCACACCTCGCAACTGATCGACGAAGCCAATCTGCAATTCAAGGTGCAGGTGCAGGAGTGGAAAAACGTCCTGCTGCGCGGCAAGCAACCGGCGGATCTGGCCAAATACTGGGGCCAGTTCGAAGATCGTCAGCGCGATGTGCAGAACATCCTTGGTGAACTGGCCGGGCAGAAAGGCATTGAGCCGAGCCTGAAAAACCGCATCGAACGTTTGCGTGATGAGCATCGTCAGTTGGGTTCTGCGTATCAGAAGGGACGCGATGCCTACGTGGCTGCCGGTGGTGATCCGACGGCGGGTGACGCGGCGGTCAAAGGCGTTGACCGTGCCGCCAGTGATCAGATGAGCGAACTGGTCGCTGAGTTGCGCAAGCAGGGTAGTGCACAGTCGGCGCTGATCAGTGCCGAGGCCGATCGCACCGTGTGGCTGGGGCTGTTGGTGATGCTCGCGTCGGGTCTGCTGATCGGCTTGTTGAGCCTGTGGCTGGTCAACCGCAACCTGGTCGAGCCGATCCGCAAACTCATCGATTACGTCACCCAATTGAGCCGCGGCAAACTGGCCGAACGTGTGGTCAGCGACCGTCAGGATGAGCTGGGCAATCTCGCCGCAGCGGCCAACACCCTGCGTGATTTCCTCGCCGACACCTTCACCCGTTTGCAGCGCAGCGCCAGTGATCTGGACAGCGCCAGCGGTGAGTTGAATGCGATCGCCACGACCATGGCCGGCGGCACCAACGAGCAGTTCAACCGCACCGACCAAGTGGCCACGGCGATGAACGAAATGTCCGCCACCGCCCAAGAAGTGGCGCGTCACGCTGCCGATGCCGCGCGTGCTGCGGACGATGCCGACCAGTCTGCCCAGCAGGGTGAGAAGGTCATGCAGAGCACTATTCACTCGATCACCCAGATGCGCGGTGAAATCGCCAACACCGCCACGGTGATTCGTCGTCTGGAAGCCGACAGCGGCCGCATTGGCAAAGTGCTGGAAGTGATTCGTGGCATCGCCGAACAGACCAACCTGCTGGCGCTTAACGCTGCGATCGAAGCGGCGCGGGCCGGTGAGGCCGGGCGTGGTTTTGCCGTGGTCGCCGATGAAGTGCGCAACCTCGCACAGCGCACTGCCGAGTCGATCATCGAGATCAACCAGATCATTCAGAGCGTGCAAACCGGTGCGGTGGACGCAGCGCAAGCCATCGACGGCGGCCAGACGCGCAGTGATGAAAGCGTCGAGCAGGTGACCCAGGCGGGCGCGATGCTGGAACGTATTACTCACGCCGTGGAAGCGATCCGCGACATGAATCGTCAGATCGCTACCGCTGCCGAAGAGCAGACCTCGGTGGCCGAGGACATCTCGCGCAACCTCACCGAGATCACTTCGATCGCCAGCACCAACCTCGACAACGTCCAGCGCACCGAAAGCGCCAGCCAGAACCTGCATGGTCTGTCCGGGCAACTGAACGAAGTCACCGCGCGCCTGAGCGCCTGACGCGATTGACTGTGTACCGGTTCGGATACCGAGTCGGTACACAGTCGATCTCAATTACCTGCGGCCGTGGTCGATGACCGGTTATCTATAACCGGCATTGGAGCCTTTCCATGGTCAGCATTACTTCAGTTTCGATCAATCAGACCGTCAGCGCACCGACCAGCAAAACGTCGATCAGTGACGTTGGTGACGACACGTCTACCTCAGCAACCGCCAGCACGGGTGCGACTGCCGATAGCGGTAAAGTCGCTGCCGGTGGAGGGGCCGCTCCGGCGGGTGACAGCAGCTCCAGCAGCAGCGAAGAATCGGATTCGGTGAAGGAACTGCGCAAGCAGATTGCCGAACTGCAGAAGCAATTGCAGGAAGAACAGCAAGCGTTGCAAGCGGCGCAGGCGAAGCAGGAAAGTTCGGATGCCAAGGCTGCGGAAGTAGCCGCCGCACAAGCGCAGATCACCGCGACCTCGGCCTCCCTGTCAACCGCTACCGCCTCGCTGTTGCAGGCGTTGCAGGATTCCGACTCGAGCACCTCGGGTTCGCTGGTCAGCACCTCGGCGTGATGCCCTTTCCCCTCACCCTATCCCTCTCCCAGAGGGAGAAGGGACTGACCGGGGTGATTATTTGAGTTACGCCGACCTGAAATATCGAGGTGCACTCAGGTCTTTGGTGTTTTCTTGTCGGCTGCAAGATTGCGAGTCGAACTCAGGCCTTGAATAGCCCGCGGTCTGCCCCCTTTCCCTTCACCCTAGCCCTCTCCCAGAGGGAGAGGGGACTGACCGTGGTGATTATTTGAGGTACGCCGACCTGAAATATCGAGTCGAACTCAGGTCTTGAATAACCCCCCGATCGGCTCCCTTTCCCCCTCGCCCCCTTGGGGGAGAGGGCTGGGGTGAGGGGGAGAAAATCTCACTGACAACACATCAACAAAGCCAAACATCAGACACAAGCGAAAGCCGCACGATCTTTCAATCGTGCGGCTTTCGCTTATGCGCGGTATCAGTGGTCTTGCTTGTTGCTCAGCACTTTGCCGGTGGTGGCGTCGAAGTCGACATCCCATTCAGTGCCATCGGCCAAACGCAGCTCAACTTCATACTCATAACCATTGAAGTGGTTGTCCAGATCCGTGTCAGTAATAGTCGCACCCGGATGCAGTTTCAGCGCTTCGGCGTTCATCGACTCCAGCGACTTGATCTTGCCCGACTTAACCAGTTCAGGAATCTGGTCGACGCGGACATCAGCCTGGGCCAGGCCAGCGGTGAGGGTCAGGGCAGCGGCGGTAAACAGGGCAGTCAAAGTTTTCATCGGTTCGTTCCTTGGGGTGATTCGTTTAAGTGGCCTCAGGTTAACCGGCGCAACTTAACTCACCCTTAAAACGCCAAACAAAACGGACAAGCCATGCCCCTGCACCGAACCTGTGGGAGCGTGGCTTGCCCGCGATATAGGCGCCTCGATTTCAGATCAGAAACCGTTGTTCTTCAACACCTGATCAACAGTGCCAGCCGCCGGGCGTTTGTAGAACTTCAACAGTTCGCTGGCACGGTTGGTGAAGATGCCGTCGACACCGGCTGCCATGACTTTCTCGAAATCTACCGGTTCATCAACTGTGTAGACGTGCACCAGCAAGCCTTGATCGTGGGTGTACTGGTTCATCCACGGTTGCACCAGATCCGAATAGCTCTGGTCGCCACCCTTGGTCAGCTTCGCCGACGGGCCGGTGCCGATTGCACCCTGGGCCTTGGCGTAATCCACCCATTGTTTGAATTCGGCTTCGGACTTCGGCTCTTGTTTGCCGTAGAAAACGTTTTTGTCCTTCTCGCCGGACTCGGCAAACGTCACCTTGGATTTCGGCTCGATGCTGCCTTCGCCAACCCACAACAGAAGGATTTTCGGCACTTGCGGCATTTCTTTTTGCAGCAGTTCGAGGCTGTTTTTCTCGAACGTCTGCAGGATCACCTTGCCTTTGCCCTGACCAACACCCAGTGCACTTTTCGCCAGTTTCGAACCGGCCGGGCTCAGCCAGCCGCGATCCTGCAGCTTCTCTTTCAGGTCTTTCTCGATCCCGGGAAACAGTTGCGGCTCTTTGGTCTCGATGTACAGGCCCGGCTTGTGTTGCGGATTGGCCTGAGCGATGTCGATGATTTCATCGAGAGTCAGAATCTTCAGCCCTGCGTAGGACGGGCGCGCGCGATCCGGGTACTTGGCGTTGAACCAGCTGCCGGCGTCGAGGGTTTTCAGTTCGGCCATGGTAAACGCGGTGGCCGAGGCGTCCTTGCGCTCCGGGAATTTGGTCGCAACGTCAGTGGTGCGTTGCAGATTGTCGTCGTGCAGGGCGAACAGCACGCCGTCCTTGCTGCGCTGCAGGTCCATTTCCAGGTAATCGGCGCCCAGGTCGCGAGCCAGTTTGTAGGAGGCAGCGGTGGATTCCGGCGCATCGAAAGAGGCGCCACGGTGAGCGATCACCGCCGGGTGCGGGATGCCGTTGGCGGCAGCGAGCGCTTTCGGATCGGTTTGGCTGGCGGCGTGCGCCTGACCGAGGCCGAGCAGCAGGCTCAGGACCAGAGCGCTTTTGGTGAAAGTGGCAGGCATGTTCGAGTTCCTTTCGCAGGGCATTTTCAAAGACGTATCTTTTAACAACTGAATCGCTCGGGTGCTATCGCAGGACCGACATAAACGTATTAAAAGCGATTTTTCCTGCACTTTTGTGGCGCGGTTTGCAGTACGCTTGCCCTCGGCAGACGCTCCGGAAGAGGGCGCGCCGTGCTGTTGCCCTGCGTGTAAACCATCGATCATTTTTCGTGAGGTTTACCATGCGCATCACCTCCCAACTCATCTGCCAGGCCGCCGACGATCTCAAGGGTTTTGTCGGCCTCAACCGCAAAACCGGTCAATACATCGTGCGTTTCAGCGAAGATTCGTTCGGCATGGACGTGGCCGATGACGGCATTATTCCTGTGAATGAATTCGTCTGGGCGCCGGCGACAGCGCAGACCATGACGCTTAAACGCGAGTTGATTCAGTTGTTGCTGGATCAGAATATTGATGACCGGATCAACATCACCGAGCCGTTGCGCGTTTATATGAGCAAGGTTGAGGTGCCGGAGATTGAGGCGGTGCGCAGTCTGGTGCGCGGCTGAAGATTTGCTGTGAGGGTGAGGGCCTCTTCGCGAGCAGGCTCGCTCCCACATGGGAACAGTGGTGTTCACAAATCCCCTGTGGGAGCGAGCCTGCTCGCGAAAGCGGCCGTCAACGCGCCGCCATTTTATTGCCCGAACCGATACTCACGCTCAACCCGACACACTCGCGTATGAAACGCCGAATACCACTCCAAACGCCCACGGGCCTGAATCACCTGATGTTCAGGGTTCTGCCGCCACGCCAGAATCGCCGCTTCGCTCTGCCAATACGACACCGTAATCCCGACGCCATCCGCCCCACGAACCGACTCCACCCCAAGAAACCCCGGCTGCTCACTGACCAACGCAGCCATGCGCTCAGCCGCCTCCGCATACCCATTGTCACCCTCGGTTCGAGTCGACGTAAAAATCACCGCAAAGCAATCAGTCATCAACGCGGCTCCATGCAAGCTTCGACAAACGCGCGCACCAGCGGCGGCATCTGCCCTTTGAGCGCGGCACGTTCTGGTTGAAACAACGTCGCGACAAAGAAGCGGTGATCCTTGAGTTCTATAGCGCGCAAATCCCCTGACGAATCATGCCCCACTGCCTGTAGCCGATCGTTCAACAATTCCCGTTCGAACAGCGGATTCACACCGAAGCGGCAGCGATAGCCTTCACGAATCTGCGACGTTTCGTACGCCTTGGCGATCAACGAGTCGGGAACCAAGTGAATACTGTCGACCGCTTCGACCAGCGAACAGGTCAACGGCGTGAGTACCGCGCGTTCAGAATCAGGTGACGTCTCACCATGTTCCGCATCCTCCCAGCCCAACACGTTGCGGGAAAACTCCAGCACCGCATGCTGAAAACCGCCGCAGGTGCCGAGGAAAGGGCGCTGCTGTTCGCGGGCAAAACGGATCGCCCGCAATGCGCCGTCTTCGCTTTTGTAGGGGCTGGCGGGTACACACCAGAAACCGTCGAACCGCTCGAGCGGCGTATCGGCGTGGATCTGCTCGGTGGGCAACCATTCGAATTGCACGTTGCGGTTGAGGTGTTCGGCGACCAGCCCGAGGGCGACGGGAATGGCTTGGTGAGCGGTGACCTGCGGGTCGTAATCGCCAATCAGGGCGATACGGATGGCGCTGTTTTCCATGGGGGTTCCCTGCGCTTGTTGATTGATGGCACTCACTATAGATTGGCGTTCACGCACTCAATATGGGCGTTTCCCCAAGTGATCAATGCAGCGACGCACTATCAACTCGACTACCCCGATCTGGCCCTGATTCTGGCCTTGGTGCGTGGCGGCTCTCTGGCCCGCGCTTCGCAGCTGTTGAAGGTCGACGTATCGACGGTGTTTCGCGCCGTGCGCCGTCTCGAAGCCGCACTCGGTCAGCAACTGTTCGAAAAAAGCCGTGCCGGCTATTTACCGACAACTCTCTCGCAAACACTGGCCGAGCAAGCCGAACGCGCCGAGCAAGCACTAGAGGCCGCGCGCATTGGCGTGGAGCAGGGCGGCGAAGTCGTCAGCGGCACGGTGCGTCTGACCTGTACCGATTCGGTGCTGCAGAGTTTGCTGCTGCCAGCACTGGCGCAGTTCATGCCCAATTACCCGGCACTGACCATTGAGCTCAGCACCTCCAACGATTTCGCCAACCTCAGCCGCCGCGATGCCGACATCGCCCTGCGCCTGACGCGGACACCGCCCGAGCATCTGGTCGGACGCCAACTGGCGAAGATTTCCTATCGGGTCTGCGCCAGTGCGCGGTATCTGCAAAATGTCGATGCTTCGGATCTGACGACGTTGACCTGGATCGCCCCGGACGACTTTCTCCCCGATCATCCGACGATTGCCTGGCGTCGCCAACACCTGCCCGGCGTGACACCGGGCTATCGCTGCAACAGCATGTTGTCGGTGACAGAGCTGGTTCGCGCGGGCCTCGGCGTGGCGGCGTTACCGGACTTTCTGATCACCGAGGGTATGCAGGCGTTGAGCGAGCCGCTGCACGGTTACGACACCGCGCTGTGGCTGCTGACTCGCCCGGATTGCCGCGCCTTGCGCTCGGTGGTGACGCTGTTCGATGAGTTGGGGCGGGCGCTGCGGTTGCCGTGATCAGCGCTGCGGGTTCTGGCGCATGTGATCGTGCAACTCGCTGGTCAGGCTGGCGATGCGTTCGGTGAGGTTTTTGGTCATCTCGGTCAGGCGGGTGTTCTGCTCCAGCAGCTCAAGCAGCTGCGCGGTGTTTTTCGCGGCTTGGGCCTGACGCTCGGTATTGGCCTGCGCCAGCGCTTCACGGTGTTGCGCATCGGCATCGGCTTGCGCCTTGTCGCGGGCGGCCTGACGGGTTTGTGCGAGCAGAATCAGCGGCGCGGCGTAGGCCGATTGCAGGCTGAAAGCGAGGTTTAACAGGATGAACGGGTAAACGTCGAAGGTGGTCACGCCAAACGCGTTGAGGCAGACCCACAACAGCACAATCAGGGTTTGCGCGCCGAGAAACATCGGCGTGCCGAAGAACCGCGCAAACGCCTCGGCGCGCAGGGCGAACTTGTCATTGCCGAAGGTGGTGCTGAGGTGCGCATGGCGGCGGTGGAAGCGCAGGTGATCGACGGGAGCTGATTCCGGTGTTGCGGGTTTTTCAGTGGTCATGATGCACTCGGCAGGGCGTGGGACGTGTAGTCACTATAGCCCTGCGCTGTGGCGACCGGCCCTTCGCGAGCAAGCTCGCGCCCACAGGATCAGCGGTCGGAATACAAAACCTGTGGTCAACTCAATCTCTGTGGGAGCGAGCTTGCTCGCGAAGGCAACGACGCGGTCTACCTGCCTTTAACCCGGGGCCCGCTCATTGGCAAACATGCTCACCGCATCCACCGCCTCACTGGCGCCATCACGAATCTGCAAGATCACCGTGCCCGCCTGATTCGCCAACTCGACCCCTTCAGCCGCGCGCCCCCGGGTGCCTTCCATGCTCTTGATGGCCTGGCGGGTCTCGTTCTGGATCAGCCCGATCATGCTGGAAATTTCCGCCGTCGAGCCGCTGGTACGTGCCGCCAGTTGTCGCACTTCATCAGCGACCACAGCAAATCCGCGCCCCTGTTCACCGGCGCGTGCAGCTTCAATAGCAGCATTGAGCGCCAGCAGGTTGGTCTGGTCGGCAATCGCGCGGATGGTGTTGACGATGGCGGTGATCTGCTCGGAGCGTTCACCCAGTTGTGCAATCAGCGTTGAAGATTCGGCAATGTCCTCGGCGATTTCGCGCATTTCGCTGGCGGCTTGCTGGATCACTTGCGTACCTTGTTCGGCGACTTTTCGCGTCGCCACCGAGATGTGATACGCCGCGCTGGCACTGCGTGCGTCCTGTTCGTGTTGCTCGACTCGGGCGGTCACGTCGGAGGCGAATTTCACCACTTTGCACAAGCGCCCGGCAGCGTCGTAAACCGGGTTGTAGTTGGCTTCGAGCCACACCGTTTGCCCGCGTTTATCGACGCGTTCGAACTGACCCTGGAAAAGCTCGCCCTGGTTCAAACGCCGCCAGAAATCCTCATACGCGCTGCTATTGACCAATGCCGGCGTGCAGAACAAACGGTGATGTTTACCTTTCAGCTCGGCGAGGGTGTAACCCATGCGCGTCAGAAAATTCTGATTGGCCGTGAGAATACTGCCGTCGAGGTTGAATTCGATGACCGCCATTGCCCGGTCAATCGCTTGCAACTTGGCATTGGCCTCACTTTCCTGCTGCACCTTCGCGGTCACGTCCATGGCGTACTTGACCACTTTGACCACCCGTCCCGAGGCATCCTTGATCGGGTTGTAACTGGCTTCCAGCCAGATCGGCTGGCCCTTGCCGTCGACCCGTTCAAATGTCCCGGACTGAAACTGGCCGTTTTTCAGGCGTGACCACAAATCAGTGTACTGAGCACTACGGCCGAACTCTGGCGTGCAAAAGCGCCGATGCGCTTGGCCGATCGCTTGTTCGGCGGTGTAACCCATGGTCTTGAGAAAGTTGTCATTGGCACGCAGCACCACGCCATCGAGGTCGAACTCGATCACCGCCATCGAGCGATTGATCGCATCGAGCAGGCCGGCTTGTTCGGTGAGGGTGCGCTGAAGGTCATCGACGACGGCTTTGTGGCGATTGAAGAACATGCTCGCAGTACTCTGGAAGAAGGGGAAGATCGAGGATTCAGTCCCTATTTCCGCGCTGGCAGACCGAATGCGCGGACGGCATTCGGCGGTGACTGCTCAATGCCAGCATTCCTTAACTGGCAGATGGCTACTTATACAAAACTTCATAAAGTTGTACAAGAAAGTAATTATTTGTAATTTTGTATAACTTTTTAGGCGCTGACGTTGTCCGCCACGGCACGGCTCAAGGCAGTGCTGATGGTGTTGCGGCCCTTATGTTTGGCGGTGTACAGCGCTTTGTCGGCATCGTCCAGCCAGTCGAGGGCATCCTTGTACAAGGGTTGATACCGCGCCAGACCGATACTCAGACCCACTCGCAAGTCTGGCACCTGCGGATGACAACATGAATTCAATGCTTCACCCATCGCTCCATCAAGCCTCCATGCCTCGTACAGCGGCAACTGGCAGGGAGCGGGTTACAGGTGGAGGGCGATTTAGAGTTGATAGCAGGCCAGAAACATCTCCAGCGCCGATTCGGCGACGGTGTTCTGCGTGTCGACATCAAGAGCGGCGCGGCCCATCGACATCTGTGGCCAGAAGCCAAAGGTCTTGAGCAAACCTTGTACTTGATGGGCGGCGAATTCCGGGTCGACCGGTTTCAATCGGCCGTCGGCCTGCGCGGCGCGAATCCATACGGTCAGGCCTTCCTCGCGCTCGCCCATGCGCTCGATCATGTTCTGCGCGCGCTCCGGCGAGTGAATAGTGGCGGCAATTGCCACCCGGGCCAGGGTCAGGAAATTCTCGTCGGCCATCAACTGCACCTTGGCCTGGAGCATCTGCCGTAATTGCTCGCGCAACGGCTGATCACGGTTATACACGACCGATTGTTCTGCGCTGATTCGTGCCCACAACTGGTTGAGAATTTCGGCGAACAACTCTTCTTTACTGGGGAAATGGTTGTACACCGTGCGCTTCGACACACCGGCCGTGGCCGCGATTTTGTCCATGCTGGTGATCTCGAAACCGTGGGCACGGAATTCGGCAATCGCCGCCTGAATAATGGCTTCGCGTTTACGGTCGGTGAGGCGCTGTGGAGCTGTCATAAGTACGCTTCGGCAGAGAAAAGATGAAATTACACTTGGCAGTTTACTTGTCATCCGCTTTGATGCAACCTAGAAACTACACCGAGCAGTGTAATGTTGCGTTAATCCTCGCAACCTAAAAAACAGCAGTTCGGCCTATGCGTGCAGCTTTGGCCATCTATCGTCCACCGTGGAAAAACCGCGAATTGTGCGGTTTTTCTGGAGTCATTCAGTCATGGCCAATCCAATTTCGCTCCCGGATAACACATCCACGCCTGAAGCCTCGCGGCAGCATCAGGGGCTGTTTCGCAACCACGCACCCGTGCAACGCGAAGGCCTGCGCAAAATGCTGCGGATCATGTGGAACATGATTTTCCACAAACCGCGCAATACCCGACCCGCAGCGCCGATCCCAGTGCAGGCGTTGACTCGAGAAGAGCTGCTGGCAGCGCCCAACCACAGCGTCTATCGCCTCGGTCACTCGACCTTGCTGCTGAAACTGCGTGACAAATTCTTCATCACCGACCCGGTCTTCGCCGAGCGCGCCTCGCCAGTGCAGTGGGCCGGGCCGAAACGCTTCCACCAGCCGCCGATCAGCATCGATCAATTACCACCGATCGAAGCGGTGATCCTGTCGCACAACCATTACGACCACCTCGATTACCAGGCCGTGCTCAGACTGGCCGCCAAAACCAACCTGTTTCTGACCCCGCTGGGTGTCGGCGACACCTTGATCAAATGGGGCATCGACGCCAGCAAAGTCCGCCAGTACGACTGGTGGCAGGGCGCAGAGATTGCCGGCATCCGTTTCGTCGCCACACCGTCCCAGCACTTTTCCGGCCGTGGCCTGTTCGATGGCAACAGCTCCCTGTGGGCGTCCTGGGTGATGATCGACGGCGACACGCGGATCTTCTTCAGTGGCGACAGCGGCTACTTTGACGGCTTCAAACGCATCGGCGAACATTACGGCCCGTTCGACCTGACCCTGATGGAAACCGGCGCCTACAACGTCGAATGGCCGCACGTACACATGCAGCCCGAAGAAACCCTGCAAGCGCACATCGACCTCAAGGGCCGTTGGCTCTTCCCGATCCACAACGGCACCTTCGACCTAGCGATGCACGCCTGGCACGAACCGTTCGACCGGATCCTGGCACTGGCGTGGGAACGCAGTATTTCCATTACCACGCCGCAGATGGGCGAGGCGTTTAACATCGCTCAACCGCAACGCGGGGAGGCGTGGTGGTTGGCGGTTGAAGGGGAGAGTGAGGGCGTTGTGCAGAACGCCTGATCAGATGAAGACGGTTCGCCCCTAAGGGGGCGATTGGCTTACTCAGCCATCGCAAAATCCCCACGTCCCACCGCTTCCGACGAAACGCTCTGAAAACTCGCACTACGCCCCGGCGCAAACCCCGGAAAGAACACCAGCCCCTGCGCCTCGAACCGGTAAGCCAACGCCAGTCGCGCCGCATCCGCGACATCCTGCTGCGCTTCAAAGCGTTGAATGTCCTCAACCGAAACCTCAGCCTCCCGCGAGAGCTGTTCCGCGCTCCAGCCCAGCATCGCTCGGGCCTGGATGCAGTGCGTCGGGGTGAACTGGAAAAGGGCAATGCGTTCGAGGATGTGGTTCATCGCAAGAGAGGCCATGGTGTGCTCCGGGCTCAAGAGTGCTGATTGAAAATGTACTGTGTTTTTGTACAGTTGTTTTCGGCCGGGATCAAACGCATTTTTTGATTTGCGCTAATTCGCCGCCTCCAACCAGACGGACGGTGCCTGCCCGAGGATCCGCCGGAACATCGTCGAGAACGCTGCCGGGCTTTCATAACCGAAGTCCAGCGCGATGCGCGTCACCGCTTCACCTGAGGCCAAACGTGCCAGCGCCAGGACCACGCAAGCCTGCTGCCGCCATTGCCTGAAGCTCAGCCCGGTTTGTTGGCGAAACAGTCTGTTGAAGGTACGCAAGCTTATGTGTAATTGGTCAGCCCACTGCTGTGGTGATTGGTGGGCGTACGGCTGATGCAGAAAGGTCTGACACAGAGACAGGAGCTTTCCGTCAGTCGGCAGCGGAATGTGCAGCGGCAGCGGCGCACTGCGCGTCAGTTCATGCAGCAACAGATCAATCAACACACCATCGCGCCCGCCGAGGTCATAGGTCAGCGGTACCTCCACCGCCTCCATCAGCAAATGCCGCATCAACGGCGACACACTGATTACCTGACAGCGCTCCCCCAGATCCACCGCCCCCGGCTCGATGTACAAGCTGCGGGTGCTGACCCCAAGCATCAACACCTCATGCGCCACCCCCGGCGGAATCCATACCGCGCGCTGCGGCGGCACCACCCAATTGCCGTCATGGGTGCTGACTTGCATCACCCCCGTCGCGCCGTACAACAACTGCGCCCGCCGATGCGTGTGAAGGGGCAGCAAGTGACCGTGGGAATAATCCGTACCGATCGCCACCACCGCGCGCGGCGTGTCATCCAGCAGATTGATCGAAACATTGCGCATCAGGCGTTTCCCGGTGATTGGCGTAAACGCAAACATTATTGGCTGACTTGCTGAAGCAGGCCAAGCGATGCCGCTCTATCGTCGACCGCTCTCCCACCACGGACGCCTAGACATGTTCTATTTACTGCTGACCCTCTTCGGCTGCCTGACCGGCATTACCGCCGTGCTGTTCGGCTTCGGCGGCGGCTTCGTCGTGGTGCCGCTGCTGTATCGCATGCTCACCGCCAGCCACGGCGCCGCCGACCCGATCGGCCAATCGGCAATGCACATTGCCGTCGCCACCTCGACCTGCGTGATGATCGTCAACGCCCTGATCGCCACCGACAAACACCGCCGCGCCGGCAATCTCATTCGTCATTACCTGTGGCCGTTGGGAGGGTTCATCGGGTTGGGTGCAATCGTGGGGGCAATGGCGGCTGTGTGGGTCAGCGGCGAAGTGATTCGCTACGCATTCATCGGCTACCTCGGCGTGACCATCGTCGACTGCCTGCTGCGACGCGGCTTTCTCACTCAGAACCCAGACGTCATCCCACGTCGACTTGGCGCTACGGAAACTTCCGCAGGTGGTGTAGGCATCGGCGCCATCGCGACGTTTCTCGGTGTAGGCGGCAGCGTCATGACCGTGCCGCTGTTACGCCGCTGTGGATTGAGCATGTCGCAAGCGACGTCCATGGCCAATCCGTTGAGTGTGCCGGTGGCAGTGGCGGGGACGCTGACGTACATGGCATTGGCCGGGTTCAGTCAGGCTGAATTGGGCGCGTGGTTTGTCGGGTATGTGGATTTGCTGGCGTTTGCGATGCTGACGGTGGGGGCGCTCATCGGGATTCGATTGGCCGCGCCATGGATTGGACGAATCCCGGATCGGGTGCATGCGCGTGTGTACATCGGGCTGTTGCTGATGGTGATGATCAGCATGTGCTTGAGTTGAAAGCGACAGCGCTCGATTCCCTCGCGCAACCTCGACATAATCCGCAGCTTCTTTTGGCGGGCAGTTGCTCGTTTATTCAAGGATGAAGTGATGTTCCGAGGATTGTTACGCCTTTTCGCTGTTCTTTTTCTGACGGGCTTGTTTGTCTCGACTGCAACGTGGGCCGACAACGGCGCGCAGGTGTACACCGGCACCTTGGGTAAAGCGGCCATCGTCCTCGAAATAAACACTCGCACTGGAGACGGTCGTTACTTCTATAAGAAGTATCGCAAGGATCTGCCACTCGACGGTGCCCTGGACGGGGAAACACTGATGCTGGAAGAAGGTTCGCGGATGGAAGACTCGCGCCCGACCCTTCGTCTGCAGCCGACAACTCATGGTTGGTATGGCGAGTGGACGAGTACCGCTGGGAAAATCCTGAAGGTCGAGTTAGAACCAGCCGTCATCCCCGATGTACCCGACGATGCCTTGCCCTTTTTCACCATCCTTCACGACAAGTATCCTTACGAATATCTGCGACTGCAGGGCGTCACCCTCAAAAAAGGCAAGACCGACACCTTCATGGGCTACACGCTGCAGTGGTGGACTGAGCCGAAGACAGGCACTTCTCTGTTTGAAGTGTTGACCGGTTACTCCCTCGAAGAGCGTCGACTTATTAACCAACAATTGATGGCGCGTTTGTGGGGCGAAGTGTTGTCGTCTTATGGCTGTTCTGGAAGTTATGCGCAGTGGAGCCAGCCACTGTGGATGTCGCCCACAGTGATGAGTGTGCGGAATTCATCGGACTATTACTGTGGCGGTGCCTATCCGGATCAAAGCCACGACGCGCTCAACATCGATACCAAGACAGGCAAGCTTCTGACCCTTGATGATGTTTTGTGGGTGGGGCAGGGCAAGCCGTTGCACTACGAGGAATATGAAGATTTCGCCGCGGGCTCACCCGGCTCTTCGACAGCGTGGTCGAACTACCGCAACACTGAACTGGCACCTTGGTTGGTCGCACAGTTGCTGAAACTCTACCCAAACGAAATGACCGTCACCCTTGAGGGTGAAAACGATTGCGGCTACGACGAGGATTATCCCTGGCATTATCCGGGTTGGTACTTCACGGAACAGGGCATCAAGCTCGAGCCATCATTTGCCCACGTCGCGGCGGTCTGCGGATTCGTGGACTGGAGCGTTCTGCCGTACACAATCGTCAAACAACATCCGGGCGGGGTTGCACTTCAACTGCCTTGAGGTGGCGTTATCTTTCAAGCGCAGACTCTCGATTACCAGGCGTAACCCCGCCATAATCGCCGCGAATTTATCCGCGCCGGCCCTCCAATGCCGGCGCGGCCTCCGCCTCTTTCAAGGAACGATCAATGCTCAAGGGACTGATGCGCCTGGCAACCTGCGCCGCTGTGCTGTTCTCGCTGCTATCCTTCGCGCACGCCGAAGATAACCGGATGGTGTTCACCGGCACGTTGGGCAAAATGCCGATCGTCTTCGAAGTCGATATTAGTGACCCGGGGCAAGTCACCGGTCGCTACTTTTATGAGAAATTTCACCGCGATCTAGAGCTTAACGGCACCTATCAAAATGACATCTTGCTGCTCACAGAGGGCAGCAATCGTATGGACCCGGAAAAGCCATTACCGACCCTCAAACTGCAACAGATTGATGGCGGCTGGAAGGGCGAATGGCAAAACCCGAAGGGCAAAAAGTTGCCCGTACTCGTCACTGATACGCCTCTTCCCGAAGTGCCGGCGAATGCATTGCCCTACATCGCCAAGTTGCCCAAGAGCGAGCCCTACGAATATCTACGGCTTCAGGGACTGAGACTCAAACCCGGTAAAAAGCAGGACTTCATGGGCTACTCCCTGCAATGGTGGGAAGAGCCTGATACCAAGATGTCCATGTTCAGCATCGAATCCGGGATGCCAAAAGAAGATCTGCAACGGGTTAACCAGCAGTTGCTCGGGCGCTTGTGGGACGAGGCCATCAGTTACTACGGTTGCCAGTTGCGAGGTCGCGGTTACGCCGAATTCCTGCAGGACGTCACCCCGACATTTATCTCGCCCAGCGTCATCAGCCTGAACATCTCCACCAGCTACGACTGCGGCGGTGCGCACCCGGACTTCGGCGATTCACCACTTAACATCGATGTGAAAACCGGCCATCCGTTGTCGCTCGAAGACGTGCTCTGGGTGGGCGAGGGTCAGCCAATCCTTCACGCTGATCGTTACCGAGGCGGTGACCAGCCATTGACCGAGGCCGAAGACGCAGCGCGCTCAAAGTACCAACGCGAAATCTTCAAGCCGTGGCTAATAAAGCAGCTCACCGCACTGTACCCGGATGAAATGAAGAAACCGGCAGGCGGAGATGAAGACAGTTGCGACTTCACCAATGAAGACAACTGGAGCTATTCCAACTGGCACTTCACCGAAAAAGGTTTGTACATCGGAGCGTACTTCGCCCGCATAGAACGAGCCTGCGATTCACCCGACTGGTCGATCCTGCCGTACTCCCTCGTCAAACAACACCCCGGCGCCGTCAAACTGCAACTGCCCCAGGGCTAACCGTCACTCCAGGCCCGGCGCTTCACGAATAATGAAGTGGTCCAGGTTCTCGATATTGGCATTGAAGACCTCGAAAGGCTTTTCGGGGTTCTTCTTGCCGGGCACCTGCCTCAACTCCGGCGTCACCCCATAGAAGAAACAGAACAACGCCTTGTCGCTATCCGCCGCGTGCTTGATCTCTTCCAGAAACGCCTTGCGCTTGCGGTAGTTGTCGATCAGCTTCTTGTTCAGATAAACACTGACCGGATACGGCTTCTTCTTACTGTCCTCGGGCTTCTTGAACCAGACCTTGTCCTCGAAATCGATACGAAAACTGGCACTGTGGAAGTCCTCGATCTTCTTGATCCGCCCCCAGTAAATCAGCCCCTTGTTGTCCGTCAGATACTCGATCTTCTTGAAGAACGAACTGTACGGCGCCGTATGCTCACCGACCTTCAACGGCATACGCTTAAGCAACTCCTTGTCCGCGAAGTTGGAAACAAAACACTCCACTGGATGCGCAAACACACTGGTCTTATCCGGCGCCGACTCACGACTCGCCGACTCTTTACCACTGTCCGCCGCCACCCGCACCGGATCATCGCGCAACACATCCACCGCCCCCGCTGGCGCGACAGGCTTGCGCACATACTCACGCCGCGTCAGCAACAACTCTGACGGGAAGTGCTCCTCTCGCCCGTCATCCACCTCGCCATCCGCCGTCTCAACGCCAGATGCTGAAGCCTTCAAACTCACATACGGACAACCCGCCACATGTTGCGTAGTGGGCAGATTCTTGAAGTGCGGCGTGCGCACGTAATTCACGTTCTTGGCGTTGAACGTACCCAACTCGTTGGACGCCTCGAACGCCGAACGACAGGCATCGTTGGGGCACTGGAAGTGTTCCTTCGCAGAGTCAAACGCCACCGTCTCATCGAAATTGAGATCGCGAACGTCATAGATCGACAACTTGTCGTCGAGGCTGAGGCAGTAGGCGAGATCGAATTTCATGGTGGGGCTCGGATCCTTGAGTGGGGGTGGGGTATTAATAGCGGGAGGCGGGGTAGGTTGCACTGATTGTTTTCAGGATGATGCGGAATCTGTGGGAGTCAGCCTGCTGGGGATTGGTGGCATCAACTCAATATCGAATCCAGACACCCACTCAGCAGCAAAAACTCCCGCTAGTCACAGAGTTTTATTCCTCTGGAATCAGCCTTTTCACCCTTTTATAAAGCGAAGCTGTAAACGCCACGCGATCATTCGAATGGTGACAACGACGATGGCAATTCGGACAAAGTGCTACAGCGTTCGAGACTTGATCCGAACCCTTATCTGCAAGTGGTTTGACATGGTGGACTTCTAGAAATGGCAGATCATGCATTTGAAACGGAGCCGGGTCGCCACAGCCTTCGCAATGCCCCTCAGCTTCATTTCGAACCCAGGCTCTAACCTCGGGGTCGCGTACGTAAACCGTGCGAGTACTCGACGCTTTCTTTGGTTTCTTTATGCCTTTCGGCGGCTCTTTTATGTGCTTCTTCTGAATTGCAGCAGCGCGACGCTCTAGTGTTTCTTCGTCGGCTGTCGGAATAGCAGGGTCGCCCGGCTGGAATCCGCGATTTGTGAGAGCTGTTCGAATTAACTGTTCGACATTCGAACCAACGTTTTTCGCCGGTTTGTAACCCTTAATGGGTTTCCGATCCATCGTCATCAGGACTTTGGAAATGTTCTGCATTCGGAATTCGACAGAGCCTTTTGTACGAGTCGACAAGGCTGATGCGCGTAATTCGCGATTCTCATGTGCCTTGTTGAATTTGTGACCCGCGAGCTCTAAATCAAGCATTCTGAGATAGGTGTCAACCGCTGCCTCAATTTCAGCAACAGTCCAGTCAGTGTCTTTTTTCTTGTCGCTCATAAAATCGCCGAGGGTTGAAAACCCTCGGACGATACTGAGTGGCCATCACGGCTGTCTAGGAAAATTCCTACAGTAAATAGCGACGGATCTCTCGAGATCCGACAACCACATCGCTAACCCATCGAATGCTTCGAAGACTGAAACACTTGCACAACCCTCCGCCACCAAGGAACCGCTGCCGTAGCCCGCCGTTGGGACTGATCGTTCAACAGGTAGGGCATATCCCGAAGCCTAATCCAGTTCTCATCCTGCCAATGCAGCAGGCTCAGCGACATTTCGGGCCAGTTCAGCAAACTCAACATCGGCTGATCTGTATTTACCGAGCGTTCCGCATCGCGCAACGTCGGCACAACCAGATGAGTAAGCCACTCACGCAACAACCGATTTTCCGGGACATAGTGATACACAAGTAGCGCATATACGCCGGACTCGCTGAGCATCAACAGCTTTTCAGGCTGCCGGTAATAATCAATCCACAAAAAACGATGTTGATCTTTGTCCAGCTTGGCGACCATGCGATCACTGAGATGGACGCCCATCAAGCGACCGATGTCGCGGGCGCTGAACCATGGTTCGTTTTCGAGAAGGAGGCCGTGCAGATGAAGGCTATGGCGGGTAAATACTGTGGGAGTGTGTGCGTCAGGCATGATCAGCCTCCCGAATAGGAAGCATAATTTCAGCGGTAAAGCTGTAGGCAATTTCCTTCATACAGAAGGGAAAATACGTAGGCATATCCATTACCTCTACTTGATAGCTTTCTTAGGGCTAAGGCGCCGGGAGTTAAGAAACCCCAAGTAGAAGGCCGGACATATTCCCCTTACGGGTCTTGTATTAGCCCACTCCCGACATAGCAGAGGTGTTTTACGCCCACGAGGAATCCATATGTCTAGTCCTGAAATAGGTTTACACCTATTCACCCTAACGCCCGATGCACCGCATCGGGCGTTTTGTATTTTAAGGAAAGGTGCGGCCGCTCTTGGTTGTAGATCGTAATAGCCTCCCGCACCATCTGTTCAGCCTGTTCTAGATTTTCTGGCCTGTAGAGCAGCAGCTCTGTTTTCAGAATGCCGTTAACCCGCTCTGCGAGAGCGTTTTGGTAGCAATCGTAGCCATCGGTCATTGAGCAAGTGACGTCATGTTTGGCGTGCAGCTTCTGGTAAAGATCAGAGCAGTACTGTGCGCCTCGATCCGAGTGATGCACCAGTCGTTGCTTTGTTCGGCGCTCTTTTAGCGCCTTTCGGAAGGCTTGAGCCACGGATTTGGCGTGCAGGCTGTCATGTACGTGAAAGCCGACAATTTTTCTCGAGTAAGCATCTGTCACCAAACTCAAGTAAACAGATCCTTCTCGTGTGGGGATGTAGGTGATATCTGCTACCCAGACTTGTTCTGGGCCGGTCGCAATCACTTGATGCGGGCCAGGTTTCAGGAGGTTGGGATGGCAGCGAAAACGATGATGGCTGTCAGTCGTCTTGTGATAGGCCCGTTTTCTACGTACCAGTTGTCGATGATCGCGCAAAACATCGAATAGACGATCCCTTCCAACATGCAGTTCTTGTCTCTCGCGTTTGGCATGCATCATCGAATGTAACTTACGAGTACCGATGCAGGGCTGACGTAAGCGGATCTCATGCACAAACTTGATGAGCTTCTGGTCTTGCTCAAGCCTGGATCGGTAAGCCCGATCTCGCTTGTAATAGGCTTGGCGACTTATTCCCATAAACTGGCAAGCCCTGCTGACACTCAGGGTTTGGGTTTGCGCAACGACTTGCCTGGCCGCTTTTTTACAACGGATACGCCATAGTCATTCTTCAGAACATCGACCACGTCTTCAAAAAATTTGGCTTTCTGATTGGCCAGCGCCAATTGTTCTTCAAGCTCTTTGATTCTCTGCTCAGGCGTCAGCGGCAAAGTTGGCTCGTCCATCGGTCGAGTCCTCTGAGAGCGAATGGAGGCGCCTTGGCTCCAATCCTGCCGACCATGCTTGCGTAACCAAACCAGAACCGTCGACCGGCCTTGAATCCCATAGCGCCGTTGAGCCTCTTTATAACTCAACTCGCCTTTTTCGACCTGATCGACAACCGACAATTTAAAAGTCAGTGTGTAATCGCGCTGACTCCGCTTTTCGCCCGTCTCCATTGCACCCTCCTGATAAGAAGCCAGAAGGTGTAAACCTTATTTAGGACGAGGCAATAGGCAGAAAAAAGCCGCATCTTTCGGGAGCGGTCAGGCCGCTACTTGAGGCGTTTCTTAGGCGCCGGGTCATTGAGCTTATTTGCTTCGCGAGAGGCAGTCAAGTGGAAGGCTTACGCCGAAATAATAATTGTAAAAAAAGTTGAAATTTATACGCTTCAGCTATGCTCATTAATCATTTTCTATGTGGTTTGCTTGTGTTGGTTGCAGTTATGTCTGTCAGAACTATCAGGGAGTAGGAAATGTTTAAGAAAATAAAAAGAATTAAGAATGTAGCGGTTTATTCAGATTTTGATTGGGATGCTTCAGTAAGGGAGTCGGGTGGGCGGATAAGTGAGTTCAAAGGAATAAACATAATCTATGGGAGGAATTACTCTGGGAAGACAACTCTTTCAAGGATTTTTAGATCCTTGGAGACTGGGTTTATCTCTGATAAATATATATCGCCAAAGTTTGAGTTTGAGTTGAGTGCTGGCGGGGTGGTTAATCAGGATCAGATTCCTTTGAAGCAACATAAGGTGAGAGTGTTTAATGAGGATTTCGTTAGGGAGAATTTAAAGTTTATAAGTAATGCTGATGAGAGTATTAAATCTTTCGCCATACTAGGTGAGGATAATAATCGCTTGGAAGAAGAAATTAAGCTTAAGGAGGAGGCTCTTGGTTCGGAAGAGGACGGGGTGGGGAAGCTAGGAGTAGAGAAAGAGAAGAAACTCGCGCTCGGTGTTGCTCGTAAAAACGCTCAAGACGCTCAAGATTCTCTGGACTCAAAGATTTCGGATAAAGCTAATAATAAAAACACCGGAATAAAACATAATAAGATTTACGGAGAAGCAACCTATAACGCGCCGAAGCTCCTAAAAGATGTAGAAACTGTTTTGGATGACGGATTTGAGTGCGTGAGTGACGATGAGTCGTTGAATTTAGAAGCCCTGCTTAAAGAAGAGGTTAAGGCGGAAATAGATAGATTTTATTTTTTTGAACCGTCTTTCGATAAGTTATCCAGTAGAGCAAAGGATCTTGTTGAGAAGAAGATCTCGGTAACTCAGCCTCTTATTGAGTTGTTGGAAGACAACCTGTTAGAAGATTGGGTGCGAAAGGGGCGCGCTCTTCATGAGCATAAGCGAGATGATTGCGGATTTTGTGGGGGCGCTTTACCTAGTGGGTTGTGGAGTAAGTTGGATCTCCATTTTAATAAAGAATCGGAAGAGCTTAGGATTAGTATTTCGAGTCTTTTGTTTGATTTGCAAAATGAAATAAAAAGAGCTGCGGATGTACCTAAGATAGATGTATCTTCCTTTTACGCGTCCTTTCGCGTCGAGGTATTGAGTGCTGAGGTTGAGCTTAATTCTACTTTAAATAATTATCGAAAATCTTTAGAAAAATTGGGTGCGGCTTTGGACGCCAGGCTTGCTGATATTTTTCATCCGAAAGTGTATTTTGATGTGGAAGATTATAGTGAGGTTGTGGTAGCTATTGGTGAGGATTTGAATGGTGTTGTGAGTAAGTCTAATGAGTTTACCAAAACGCTTGCTACTGAAAAGAATAAGGCTCAAAAGTGTTTGCGGTTAAGAGATGTATTTCGGTTTGTTATGGACATAAATTTAGGGGGTGAAAAAGCAAAAATCATCGCTTTGAATACTTGTTCAGATGATGCAGAGCGCGAGTGGAGAGAATCGAAATTAGAGGTTGACGTGCTCGTTCGCGAACTTGATAAGTTAAAGGCGCAACTAAAAGATGAAAGCAAAGGGGCTGATCGAGTTAATGTTTATTTGAACGATTTTTTTGGTCATAAAGCTTTGTCTCTTAAGTCAGAAGAGGTCGAAACGGGCTACAAATTCGAGGTCGTAAGAAACGGGGTTAAGGCTCACCATCTCAGTGAGGGAGAGTGTAGTTTAATCGCATTTTGTTATTTTATGGCGAAGCTTCATGATGTTGAAACTAAAGGGCATAAGCCAGTCATATATATTGATGATCCCATCTCAAGTCTCGATAGTAATCATATATTTTTTATATTTGGCCTGATTAATAGCGAAATCGTGAGGTCGGGTGAGTTTGGTCAGCTATTCGTGTCTACTCACAATTTAGATTTTTTGAAATATCTTAAACGGCTTATTCCCAAGGATGTTTCGGGAAAGGCTGAGGAGAGAAGGTATTTCATAATCGAGACTTCTGGTGATGTAAGCTCGATTAAGTTAATGCCTGGGTATTTGAAATCGTATGTGACTGAGTTTAATTATCTGTTTCATCAAATATTCAAGTGTGCTAATGCGGGCGATGCGCCTGCGGAGAGTGAGCATGATTGCTATTATAATTACGGTAATAATGCGCGAAAATTTTTAGAGGCTTTTCTTTATTATAAATACCCTAATGCGGATGAAAAAGATTCGACAAAGTTGGAGAGGTTTTTTGGTGATGATAGTCGTTCTTCATTGCTTACAGAACGTATCCATAACGAGTATTCTCATCTGGCAGGTGTGTTCGAACGAAGTATCAGTCCTGTTGATGTTCCGGAGATGAAGAGGTCTGCGCAATTTATTCTGAACAAGATGAAAGAAAAGGATGCCGATCAGTATTCAGCTTTTATGGAAAGTATAGGTAATCCAGTTGTGACTTTTTAGAAGTGTTTTATATATGGCTAAGCGTGTTATATAAAAAAGCCCTGAAGTTCAGGGCTTTTTATTTTTCATTAGGAGTGTTGCCTTCGCTAATTTTAATCCCAGCTCAACGCCCCACCAGTCTGGTATTCGATCACGCGAGTCTCAAAGAAATTCTTCTCTTTCTTCAAGTCCATAATCTCGCTCATCCAAGGGAACGGGTTAGTCGTCCCTGGATATTCCTCTTTCAAACCAATCTGCGACAACCGACGGTTAGCGATGAACTTCAGATAGTCCTCCATCATCGCCGCGTTCATGCCCAACACCCCGCGAGGCATGGTGTCACGGGCGTATTCGATCTCCAGCTGCGTACCCTGCAGAATCATCTGGGTCGCTTCTTCCTTCATTTCGGCATCCCACAGGTGTGGGTTTTCGATTTTGATCTGGTTGATCACGTCGATGCCGAAGTTCAGGTGCATGGATTCGTCGCGCAGGATGTACTGGAACTGCTCGGCGACGCCGGTCATTTTGTTGCGGCGGCCCATGGAGAGGATCTGGGTGAAGCCGCAGTAGAAGAAGATGCCTTCCAGAACGCAGTAGTAGGCGATCAGGTTGCGCAGCAGCTCTTTGTCGGTGTCCGGGGTGCCGGTTTCGAACTTCGGATCGGAGATCGAACGGGTGTATTTCAGGCCCCAGGCTGCCTTTTTGGCGACCGATGGGATCTCGTGGTACATGTTGAAGATCTCGCCTTCATCCATGGCCAGCGATTCGATGCAGTACTGGTAGGCGTGGGTGTGGATCGCTTCTTCGAAAGCCTGGCGCAGGATGTACTGGCGGCATTCCGGGTTGGTGATCAGACGGTACACGGCCAGTACCAGGTTGTTGGCAACCAGGGAGTCGGCGGTGGAGAAGAAGCCGAGGTTGCGCATGACGATGCGGCGCTCGTCGTCGGTCAGGCCTTCCGGGTCTTTCCAGAGGGCGATGTCGGCGGTCATGTTGACTTCTTGCGGCATCCAGTGGTTTGCGCAACCGTCCAGATATTTCTGCCAGGCCCAGTCGTACTTGAATGGCACGAGTTGGTTGAGGTCGGCGCGGCAGTTGATCATGCGCTTTTCGTCAACGGCGACACGGGCGGAGGCGCCTTCGAGTTCGGCGAGGCCTTCGGCGACGTCGAGGGAGTTCAGTGCAGCCTTGGCGCGGGCGACAGCGGCCGAGTCGTCGGCGGTCACGGCGCGGGCTTCGATCGCGGCGGCACCGCCAGCGTTGTCGAGGCGGTCCATGTTGGCTTCAGTAGCGTGGCCGGCGTTGGCGCCTTTCACGGTTGCTACTTCACTGTCTTCTTTGTCGAATTCGTCCCAGCTCAGCATGACGTGTCGTCTCCTGCGTGAGGGCCTGTGCCCGTGTGAAACCTGATTGGTTGGTTTTTCACACGGTCGTACAGACCGCGTTGGATGTCGTTTTTTGCAGCGATGCACGCAGGCAAATAAACAGAAATTTTGACGGGTTCCGAGAGCCTCTGATGGGCGCAATCAGCGTTGAACGCTGCTGCGGGGCTTCAGAATGGCTTTTGCTCCCTGTAAGGGAATATTGCTGACCCGTATGGGGCGGCATTATAGGGAAAAAAACACGGCTGTGCTGAGGCGAATCCGCGCATGGAGCGGTCGAGGAGGGTGGTTTTTCGACGAGAGTGAGGGTTTACAGGGCTTTGCCGGGGATAGATTTTTTTTCGCAAAAATCTCGCCAATGTGAATTTGCTCAAAAAACAAACAAAAAAATGGGTTTTTCACTACATCTAGTGTTTTGCAAGCATTTCTGACGGTTTCAAACACAACTGAGCCCGACCGAAGTCGGGCTGGAATCGACCCTCAATGAAGCGCTGAGAGATCCAATTCGGTGCAGTCTCGAATCATCAATTGGTGCAGCCGTTGCCCATCACGCTGTAACGCAGGATGTGGCGCTGGCCTTTGGAGTCGTCGTACTCCATTTTTGCCGGTACTACTTCGCAGACGTTGGGAATTTCACTCATCGATACGACGTTGGCGATGTCCAGGTGAGTGGAGTAAGTGTATTCCTCGATTACCGGTTGTTGCTGTGCGACATCAGTCGGGACCTCATCTGCCATGGCGGTTGCGCACAGACTGCTGAGGGCCAGAACCAATAAAGCTTTCATTTCAAATTTACCTTTTTGAGGTCGAGTGGGGTCACGCAACCTTTATGGGGTTGCGTGTGTAACTTCATCGTTTGCAGTTATTACTTGAGAGCTGGATTAACGGCCTTCGTGGGGGCTGTATCGTTGTTAATCGCGTTTGCCTTGTTGGCGAGGTGGATTTTAGGGAGAAGGGGCGGGGGTAAACAGAGCGGGTTTTGATAAACACCTTTGGCAGATTTGGTAACAATCCCTTGATATGGGGATTGATAACCGGGTGTTTTGTCTGTGGGACCGAGTTGTCTGATTCGCTTGCAGGCAAGCTCCCACAGGGGATTGGGGATGTTTGGGAGATCTGCGTGCGGGGTAGGTGGAGGGTTTGTAGGGGCTTGTTACTACCATCGTCGAATGGTTCTATGGCCCCCGCCCCGTTACAACAGGGTCATACAAAAACAACTATTACACCGAGGTAGGAAAGATGAGTGCGGCTTCTCTGTATCCCGTTCGTCCCGAGGTTCTGGCTAACACGCTGACTGACGAGGCGACCTACAAAGCCATGTACCAGCAGTCGGTCGTCAACCCTGACGGCTTCTGGCGCGAGCAAGCCAAGCGTCTCGACTGGATCAAGCCTTTCACCACGGTGAAACAGACGTCGTTCGACGATCACCATGTCGACATCAAGTGGTTTGCCGACGGCACCCTGAACGTTTCCTACAACTGCCTCGACCGTCATCTGGCCGAGCGTGGCGATCAAGTCGCAATCATCTGGGAAGGCGACGATCCTTCCGAGAGCCGCAACATCACCTACCGCGAACTGCACGAACAAGTCTGCAAACTCGCCAACGCCCTGCGTGGTCAGGACGTGCACCGTGGCGACGTGGTGACCATTTACATGCCGATGATTCCCGAAGCCGTGGTCGCCATGCTGGCCTGCACCCGGATCGGCGCGATTCACTCGGTGGTGTTCGGCGGTTTCTCGCCGGAAGCCTTGGCCGGTCGCATCATCGACTGCAAATCGAAAGTGGTGATCACCGCTGACGAAGGCATTCGTGCCGGCAAGAAGATTTCCCTCAAGGCCAACGTTGACGACGCACTGACCAACCCGGAAACCAGCAGCATCCAGAAAGTCATCGTCTGCAAGCGCACCGGTGGCGACATCAAGTGGAACCAGCATCGCGACATCTGGTACGAAGACCTGATGAAAGTGGCGGGCACCGTTTGCGCGCCGAAAGAGATGGGCGCCGAAGAAGCGCTGTTCATCCTTTATACCTCCGGCTCGACCGGCAAGCCGAAGGGCGTGCAGCACACCACCGGCGGTTATCTGCTGTATGCGGCTATGACCCACGAGCGCGTGTTCGATTACCGTCCGGGCGAAGTTTACTGGTGCACCGCCGACGTCGGCTGGGTCACCGGCCACAGCTACATCGTCTACGGCCCGCTGGCCAATGGCGCGACCACGCTCCTGTTTGAAGGCGTGCCGAACTATCCGGACATCACCCGGGTGGCGAAGATCGTCGACAAGCACAAGGTCAACATCCTCTACACCGCACCGACCGCGATCCGCGCGATGATGGCCTCGGGTCAGGCTGCGGTTGAAGGCGCCGATGGCAGCAGCTTGCGTCTGCTCGGTTCCGTGGGCGAGCCGATCAACCCGGAAGCCTGGGACTGGTACTACAAGAATGTCGGCAAGTCGCGTTGCCCGATCGTCGATACCTGGTGGCAGACCGAAACCGGCGGCAACATGATGAGCCCGTTGCCGGGTGCTCATGCGCTGAAGCCGGGTTCGGCGGCGCGTCCGTTCTTTGGTGTGGTGCCGGCGCTGGTCGACAACCTCGGTAACATCATTGAGGGCGAGGCCGAAGGCAATCTGGTGATTCTCGATTCGTGGCCAGGTCAGGCGCGTACGCTGTATGGCGATCACGATCGTTTCGTCGATACCTACTTCAAGACCTTCCGTGGCATGTACTTCACCGGTGACGGCGCGCGCCGTGACGCCGATGGTTACTACTGGATCACCGGGCGTGTCGATGACGTGCTCAACGTATCCGGTCACCGCATGGGCACGGCCGAGATCGAGAGTGCGATGGTTGCGCATCCGAAAGTTGCTGAGGCAGCGGTGGTGGGTGTGCCGCATGACATCAAGGGACAGGGCATTTATGTCTATGTCACGTTGAAGAATGGCGAGGAGCCGACCGAGCAGCTGCGTCTGGAGCTGAAGAACTGGGTGCGCAAAGAGATCGGGCCGATTGCTTCGCCGGATGTGATCCAGTGGGCACCAGGGCTGCCGAAGACGCGTTCGGGCAAGATCATGCGCCGCATTCTGCGCAAGATTGCCACGGCGGAATACGATGGGTTGGGGGATATCTCGACCCTGGCGGATCCGGGTGTGGTGCAGCATTTGATTGATACGCACAAGACCATGAATGTTGCTTAAGCGTTAGAAGCATAGGAGCCCTGTCCGGTTTTGCCGGGCGGGGCTTTTTTGTGTCTGGAGGTTTTGTGGTGACTGGGCTGGCCTCATCGCGAGCAGGCTCACTCCTACAATTGACCGGGTTCCTTCAGATGGAATGCGATCCCTGTAGGAGTGAGCCTGCTCGCGATAGCAATCTGTCAGACGCCATCGCAGTCCATTGTCAGACCATCAGCGCACCCAACCAATAATTATCGATCTACCCCGTAAGACATTTCCCGCTGTTACCCAACACCTTCCACGTAACCGAATGTGTAACCGCCCGCCCCGCGACGGGGCAAAGGGAAACGCATCGCCCCGTTTTAGAGCCTCGAAACCCCCAGTGAAAAATAAGACACAACGCTGCGCTTGCCGGATTAGAAGGGTTTGCGAATAATAGGCCCGCAATTTGCAGCATAGATCGGTTCACTGTCTTTCGCTCTTGCATGAAATTGCAAGGCTGTCAATGTGCCAAAGTCGCTTTCTCTGTGCATCTGTAATTAGTTGTCGCATTGAAGAAATATCGGCTTCCGGCCTGTCGTTAGAATGCCGATCACTCGCTCATCGTGGCTGACGTTGAAACCTGCGATGGTTTCAATGGGAAACTTCCCACCGATGCAGCAACCGATTTCCCGATTCACCCATTCGCATATTGGGCTGTCGCTCACTCTGCCGTTTTTGCCCTTTACCGATGGAGTCCCAAGATGAAGAAACTTGTGCTGCTTGGCGCCCTGGCACTGTCCGTGCTGTCGATGAACGCCTTCGCTGACGAAAAACCTCTGAAGATCGGTATCGAAGCGGCTTACCCTCCGTTCGCTTCGAAAGCACCGGATGGCAGCATCGTCGGTTTCGACTACGACATCGGCAACGCACTGTGCGAGCAGATGCAGGTCAAGTGTGTGTGGGTCGAGCAAGAGTTCGACG
Source organism: Pseudomonas sp. SCA2728.1_7 (assembly GCF_018138145.1). Taxonomy (NCBI): domain Bacteria; kingdom Pseudomonadati; phylum Pseudomonadota; class Gammaproteobacteria; order Pseudomonadales; family Pseudomonadaceae; genus Pseudomonas; species Pseudomonas sp. SCA2728.1_7. The sequence continues at coordinate 5,756,942 of NZ_CP073104.1, forward strand.
GTCTGATCCCGGCACTGAAAGTGCGCAAGATCGACGCGATCCTGTCGTCGATGTCGATCACTGAAGATCGCAAGAAGTCGGTCGACTTCACCAACAAGTACTACAACACCCCGGCACGTCTGGTCATGAAGGCCGGTACTCAGGTCAGCGAAGGTCTGGCTGAGCTGAAGGGCAAGAACATCGGCGTACAACGTGGTTCGATCCACGAGCGTTTCGCCCGCGAGGTCCTCGCGCCAGTGGGTGCCGAGATCAAGCCGTACGGCTCGCAGAACGAAATCTACCTCGACGTGGCCGCCGGTCGTCTCGACGGTACCGTGGCTGACGCCACCCTGCTGCAAGATGGCTTTCTCAGCACCGACGCCGGCAAAGGTTTCGCCTTCGCAGGCCCGGCGTTCACCGACGTCAAATACTTCGGTGACGGCATAGGCATCGCAGTCCGTAAGGGCGACGCCCTGAAAGACAAGATCAACGCTGCCATCACGGCCATCCGCGAAAACGGCAAATACAAAGCAATCCAGGACAAGTACTTCGCCTTCGATATCTACGGCAAGTAAGACGTCTCTGCGACAAGTCCGAAATGGCGCAAGCAACAGGATCTCTGCGGTTTGCGCCATTTTTTCATCCCAACTTTCGAGGACCTGAATCATGTTGAAAGGCTACGGGGCTGTCATCCTCGATGGCGCATGGCTGACGCTTCAGCTCGCCTTGTCGTCCATGGCTCTGGCCATCGTTCTCGGGCTGATCGGTGTCGCGTTGCGCCTGTCGCCAGTGCGCTGGCTGGCCTGGCTGGGCGATCTGTATTCCACGGTGATCCGCGGGATTCCCGATCTGGTGCTGATCCTGCTGATCTTCTACGGCGGTCAGGACTTGCTCAACCGCGTCGCACCGATGCTCGGCTATGACGACTACATCGATTTGAATCCGCTGGCCGCCGGTATCGGCACCCTCGGTTTCATCTTCGGTGCGTACCTGTCGGAAACCTTCCGTGGCGCGTTCATGGCCATTCCCAAAGGTCAGGCCGAAGCGGGCATGGCGTACGGCATGAGCAGTTTTCAGGTGTTCTTCCGGGTGATGGTGCCGCAGATGATTCGCCTGGCGATTCCGGGCTTCACCAACAACTGGCTGGTACTCACCAAGGCCACCGCGCTGATTTCCGTGGTCGGTCTGCAAGACATGATGTTCAAGGCCAAGCAGGCGGCAGATGCCACCCGCGAGCCTTTCACCTTCTTCCTCGCAGTGGCGGCGATGTACCTGGTGATCACCAGTGTTTCGTTGCTGATCCTGCGTCAACTTGAGAAGCGCTACTCGGTAGGCGTAAGGGCGGCTGATCTATGATCTTCGACTACAACGTCATTTGGGAGGCCATGCCGCTGTACCTCGGCGGCTTGCTGACCACCCTCAAACTGCTCGCGCTGTCGCTGTTTTTCGGTCTGCTCGCGGCCCTGCCGCTGGGGCTGATGCGCGTCTCGAAGAACCCGGTCGTCAACGGCGCCGCGTGGCTGTACACCTACGTGATCCGTGGCACGCCGATGCTGGTGCAACTGTTCCTGATCTACTACGGTCTGGCGCAGTTCGAAGCGGTACGCGAAAGCTTCTTGTGGCCGTGGCTGTCCAGCGCAACGTTCTGCGCGTGCCTGGCCTTTGCGGTCAACACCAGCGCCTACACCGCTGAGATCATTGCCGGCAGCCTCAAGGCCACGCCGAACGGTGAGATCGAAGCGGCCAAGGCCATGGGCATGTCGCGCTTCAAACTGTACAAGCGCATCCTGCTGCCATCGGCCCTGCGCCGGGCACTGCCGCAGTACAGCAACGAAGTGATCATGATGCTGCAGACCACCAGTCTGGCCTCCATCGTCACCCTGATCGACATCACCGGTGCGGCGCGCACCGTCAACGCGCAGTTCTATCTGCCGTTCGAGGCGTACATCACCGCTGGCGTGTTCTACCTGTGCCTGACGTTCATTCTGGTCAAGCTGTTCAAACTGGCCGAGCGTCGCTGGTTGAGCTACCTGGCCCCGCGGAAGCACTGATATGGAACGCATCGACCACGTATTGCCGTGGAGCCATCTGGGCAGCGAGCGCAAGATTTCGGTGTTCCGCTTCGGGCATGGCGAGCGCAAGGCCTACATTCAGGCCAGCCTCCATGCTGACGAATTGCCGGGCATGCGTACCGCCTGGGAGCTGAAAAAGCGCCTCGGCGAGCTCGAAGCCAAAGGCTTGCTCAACGGTGTCATCGAACTGGTGCCAGTCGCCAACCCGTTGGGTCTTGGGCAGTTGCTGCAAGGCAATCACCAGGGCCGTTTCGAGGCCGGCAGCGGCAAGAATTTCAACCGTGATTTTGTTGAGCTGAGCGCGCCGGTTGCGGCGGCATTGGCTGACAGCCTTGGTGATGATCCGCACGCCAATGTGCGCCTGATCCGTCAGGCGATGGCCGATCACTTGGCGGCATTGCCGGAAGCGAGCAGCCAGTTGCAAGGCATGCAACGTGTGTTGCTCAGCCACGCTTGCAGCGCTGATGTGGTGCTTGACTTGCACTGCGATGCTGAAGCCGCGCTGCACATGTATGCGTTGCCGCAGCACTGGCCGCAGTGGCGTTCACTGGCGGCGCATCTGAATGTGAAGGTCGGATTGCTCGCGGAAGATTCCGGCGGCAGCTCGTTCGATGAAGCGTGTTCGCTGCCGTGGTTGCGTCTGTCGCGGCAGTTCCCCGATGCGCAAATTCCGCTGGCGTGCCTGGCGACGACCATTGAGCTGGGCGGTCAGGCCGACACCGGTCGCGCTGAAGCCTGTGCGTATGCTGAAGGCATTCTCGCGTTCCTCGCCGAGCAAGGCTTGATCACCGGCGAGTGGCCGAACCCGGCGCACGAAGCCTGTGAGGGCATGCCGTTCGAAGGCACCGAGTTGCTGTTCGCGCCGCACCCTGGCGTGGTGAGTTTTCTGCGCAAGCCCGGCGAGTGGGTCGAGGCCGGCGACGAGATTTTTGAAGTGATTGATCCTCTGTCCGATCGGGTCAGCACGGTATGTGCTGGTACCTCCGGGGTGCTGTTTGCCATTGAACGGCTGCGTTATGCCCAACCCGGTTTCTGGCTGGCCAAGGTGGCGGGGCGCGAAGCGCTGCGTCACGGGCGCTTGCTCAACGACTGACTGACTGTTTTTGTGAGAACCGACCGCATGTACAAACTTGAAGTCCAAGACCTGCATAAACGCTATGGCAGTCACGAAGTGCTCAAGGGCGTGTCCCTGAAAGCGGCAGCCGGCGATGTGATCAGCATCATCGGCTCCAGTGGCTCCGGCAAAAGTACTTTCCTGCGCTGCATCAACCTGCTCGAGCAGCCGCACGCGGGCAAGATTCTGCTCAACAACGAAGAGCTGAAACTGGTAGCGAACAAGGACGGCGCGCTGAAAGCCGCTGATCCGAAGCAGCTGCAACGCATGCGTTCGCGCCTGTCGATGGTGTTCCAGCATTTCAACTTGTGGTCGCACATGACTGCAATTGAAAACATCATGGAAGCGCCGGTTCACGTGCTCGGCGTACCCAAGTACGAAGCCCGCGAGAAAGCCGAGTACTACCTGAACAAGGTCGGCGTGGCCCATCGTAAAGACGCGTTCCCTGGGCACATGTCCGGTGGCGAGCAGCAGCGTGTGGCGATTGCCCGTGCGCTGGCGATGGAACCTGAGGTAATGCTGTTCGACGAACCGACCTCGGCGCTCGACCCTGAATTGGTTGGCGACGTGTTGAAGGTGATGCAAGCACTGGCTCAGGAAGGTCGCACCATGGTCGTGGTCACGCACGAAATGGGTTTTGCGCGTGAAGTGTCGAACCAGTTGGTGTTCCTGCACAAAGGCGTTGTTGAAGAAAGCGGCAACCCGCGTGAAGTGCTGGTGAATCCGCAATCGGAACGCTTGCAACAATTCCTCTCGGGCAGCCTCAAGTAATCGCTGCCGTTATGCACCAGATTAGGTCATGCTTCGCGACCTAGAGACTGACCGAGATCCCTTGTAGGAGTGAGCCTGCTCGCGAAAGCGGTGGTTCAGACAGCAGTAATGTTGACTGTTACACCGCCATCGCGAGCAGGCTCACTCCTACATTTGAGCTGTGCAGTTTCAAGATTTGTGTTCATTTACGGGCTAGCATTGGCCCATGCCTTCATCACTGTTCTTCGCTTCGGATTGCCCGCCCATGACTGCCCATCGAATTGGTTTCCTGATTTGGCCCAGCACTAAAGCGTTGACGCTGGCGCTGGCGGAGGAAGCCTTGCGTGTTGCTCAGCGGGTGCACCCGGACGTGGTTTACGAACTGTCGTTCCTGCAAGCCGAGCCACCGGCTGAAGGTGCCTGGCAATTGCCCGGCGAAGCCTGGACCGGCAAGCTCGAAAATTTCCAGAAACTGTTCCTGCTCGCTGACGAGCCGCCGACCACATTGGCGCCGGCACTCAGCAGTGCGCTCAAGCAACTGGTGCGTGCGGGAACCGTCATCGGCGGTTTGTCCGCTGGCGTTTATCCCTTGGCGCAACTCGGTTTGCTCGACGGTTATCGCGCTGCCGTGCATTGGCGCTGGCAGGACGATTTTGCCGAGCGTTTCCCGAAAGTCATCGCCACCAGTCACCTGTTCGACTGGGATCGCGATCGCCTGACCGCCTGCGGCGGCATGTCCGTGCTCGATCTGTTGCTGGCGGTACTCGCCCGCGATCACGGTGCGGAACTGGCCGGTGCGGTCTCGGAAGAACTGGTGGTTGAACGCATTCGTGAAGGCGGCGAGCGCCAGCGCATCCCGCTGCAAAACCGTCTCGGCTCCAGTCATCCAAAACTCACCCAAGCGGTGTTGCTGATGGAAGCCAACATCGAAGAGCCGCTGACCACCGACGAAATCGCCCAGCACGTGTGCGTATCCCGTCGTCAGTTGGAACGGATCTTCAAGCAATACCTCAACCGTGTGCCGAGCCAGTACTACCTGGAATTGCGCCTGAACAAGGCCCGGCAGATGTTGATGCAAACCAGCAAGTCGATCATCCAGATCGGCCTCTCGTGTGGCTTCTCCTCGGGGCCGCATTTCTCCAGCGCCTATCGCAACTTCTTCGGTGCCACGCCGCGGGAAGATCGCAACCAGCGGCGCAGCAGCAGCCCGTTCGAATTGTCGTCAGTGCCACCCGAGCGCGGTTAGACCGCGTCGAGCGCCGGGGTCAATCGGAAAACGAAAGGTCCTGGAAGTCATCCAGCGCTTCGTTTGTGCTGGCTCGCGTTTCTCGATCCTCCAGTCTGCGGGCGATCAGTGCCTCGTTGTACGTTCTCAGGCGATGCTCGCTCTGCGTGCTTAATGGATTGCCACTGAAGTCATAAGTGGCCCCTGAACCGAGGGTCGGTGACGGCAGCGGGTCAGGAAGCTCGGTAATGGCGTTGGCGGACAGATCGGCATAATTCAAACGGGGCAGTTCGAAAAGCCCGGCTGGAAGGTCACTCAACCCGCTGTGGCCCAGATGTAACGAGTAGCACGTCCGCAGGTTTCGCAGGTCTGGTGCCAGCCCCAGCGGGTTGTGGCTCAGGTCGAGAACTTGCAGGTTTTCCATGCGTGCCAGGGCGCTCACCGTTTGCGCGTTCAGGGTGATTTGGCAATCGGGCAGTTCCAGGTGAGTCAGCTTGTTCAAGGTGAATACCGCTTGGGGGATCTCATTGAGCTGATAGGCCCGTATGTCCAGTTGCTCCAGATTCGGCAGCAGCTCAAGCAGGCGATCAACCCGAGGATGTACTTTCGCGGTACTGGTCAGTGTCAGCTCGCTGATCTGCTCGAAGCGCCCACTCAGTGTTGGCAACTCGCCGGTGAACGAAAGATCACAGGTGAGTTCGGTGGAGGAAAAACCTATCGGAGCTTCGCGCAATCTGCGTTCCAGGCCATTTACGAACCAGGCTCTTTTGGCATTTTCCTGCCGCAGTGCTTCGCCCCCCAGGGTGGCGCCTGTGACTGGATCGCGCGGGGCCTCCTTCGCCCAGGCCCCGAGTTCGCCCAGTAATGCCGCAAGGTCGCTCTGCCGGCGCAGCAATTCAAGATGCCCCTCGGCGAGCGTGCCGGGCAGCCTGTAGATCAGATGGTTAGCATCGACTTCGCTGATGCGTGGGTATAACGATTGCGTCAGGGCAATGTCCGCTTCTGCGGCCGTTACACCCAGATGCTGGCGAGTGATCTGATAGTCGGTTTTGATTCGGTCTCTGGCGGCGGCGGACAGCGGATTGGCCCGCAGGTCGACCCCGTTGGCAGCGAAGCCAGTCATGTCTTGCGGCAAATCGACTATGGCGTTTTCGCTCAGCAGCGCGTAGCGCAGCCGCGGCAATTGGCCCACGCCGACGGGAACCTGGCTGATAGCGGTGCGACTGAGGTCGAGTGTCATCAGAACTCGCAATGAGCTGACATCCGGCGCGGTGCCAAGGGGGTTGTTGTACAGGTCCAGCGCCTTCAGGCGACTCAGTCCGGTCAGCGTGGTCTGCCCCACGCTATCGAGAACGATGCCGCAACTGCTCAGCGTCAGTGTTTCCACAGCCGGCATCAGTGAGAGTGCACGGGGCATCCGGCCCAAGGCAAAACTGCGCAGTTCCAGCACCTGCAATCCGCTGAAGCACGACAGAAAACCCGTGGGTGCATTCAACGCCTCATTGCCGCGTATGGACAGACGGATGACGTGGCTGAAATCGGCCGTCAACGACGGTAATTCACCGGCGAAGGACGCATCAAATTCCAGCGAGTTCAGCCTCAACTCGAGTTTGTTCGGGTTTCTGCCGCGCCAGAATTCCTCCAGTTTCTCACTGAACTGTTTCCTGTTGCTCCTTTCCAGTGTTCGTCGGAATGCCCCCCAGTGTTCGCCGGTCGCAGGGTTGCGCACCGGTACGCGTTCGGTCCAGGTATTGAGGTCGCTGAGCATCTGGCTGATCTCCACCTCCCAGCGCGCCAGTTGCGCCGTACCGGCCTGCAAGCTGCCAGGCAGGTGATAGATCATGTGACTGGCGTCGTCGACATCCATCTCCGGGTACAGCCGTAGCGCGCTGCTCAGATCGCTGACGTCCGGCATCACATCGAAGTGGCGTCCGTGCTCGACATAAAAAGTCTTGATACGTTCGCGAGCCGCCAGGGACAGCGGGTTGTTGCCCAGATTGAGCCCGTCGGCAAGGTCCAGATCGATGCTGAAAAAAGCCTCGGGGAGATCGCTGATACGGTTGTCGTTCAACAGGGCGTTTTTCAGGTTCGGATGCCTGGCGATGCCTTCGGGCAGGGCGGGAATACCGGTATTGGTCAGCAGAATGTCACGCATGGCCGGGAAGGACTGAAGATCAGGTGCCGTCGATAGCGGGTTGTGGCTCAGATCCAGCAGTTCAAGGTTTTGCCGTGTCGCAAGGGTGCTCTGGTCGAGGGCGGTGAAGGTGATGCCGCAATCGCTCAGCGTCAGTTCCTTGAGCTTCGTCAGACGAGTCACGGTCTGGGGGATTTCATCCAGCGGGAATTTTCGCAGTTCCAGTTCCCGCGCGTTCACGAACAAATCGGTCAACGCATCCGGTGCGCCGATGGCGGCGTTGCCTTTGAGTTTCACGCCAGACACATGGCTGAAATCCGTGGTCAGTTGGGGGAAGTCTCCAAAGAACCTCAGGTCGGCTTCGAGAAAGTCGGCGCGCATCCCTGATTCGCCATAGCGGTGACGCCAGAATCGTTCCAGCTGCTGGCCGAATTCGGATCGGGCGGCGTACTGGTCGAACAGCTCAATGGCCGTGAGGATCTGCCCAGTGAGCGGGTGAGTGCTTGGCACCTGGGGAGCCCACAAGGTCAGGTCGGTGGTCATCTGATTGAGTTCGGCGCGCCATTGAACGAGCTGCGTCCGGCCATCTGCCAAAGTGCCTGGCAAGTCATAGAACACATCGCTGGCCTCTTGTTCGTCCAGGGACGGGAACAGTTGACGCATCAGGGCGATGTCGCCTTCATCGGCGCGCACGTCGAAGTCGAAACCGGTGCGTCGGTAATAGGCTTTTATTTTATTGTGCGTTGCACTCGATAGCGGATTGTCGGAGAAGTCCAGTCCGTCACTTTGATTGGCCGTCATTTCAAAAACGGTATCGGGGATTTCGCTGATACGGTTGCCGCTGAGAATCGCGGTGCGCAGGTGCGGGTGGCTGGTCAGTCCGTCGGGCACTACGTTGATGCCGGTGTTGGACAGATCGAGGTAGGTCAGCTCGGGCAGCATATTCAGATCGGGGAAGGTCCCCAGCGGGTTGTTGCTCAAATCCAGCGTATGCAGGTTGTTGAGTGATACCAGTGTCGCCTGATTTTCCGGGGTCAGCACCACACCGCAGTCGTTGAGCTCGAGGACATTGAGGCCCGGCAGCCTGATCTCTGACAGCGCAACCGGCTCAAGGTCGAAGGCGTGCAATTCCAGCGTGTTCAAATGTTCAAAACGGCGCACGAATGGCAACAGAGCGGTGATGTTTTTGTTGCCCGTCAGCCTTAACCGGGAAACATGGCCGAAGTTGGCGCTGAGAGCGGGCATGTTTCCGGCGAAGTCCAGATTGGCCGCCAGTTCGCTTTGCCTGGCCGACGCCGATCTGTTGCGCCAGAACTGCTCCAGGTTATTGCGGAACGTCTCCCTTGCACTGCGTTCCAGGACTTGCTCCTCGAGCGTCAACGGGCGCTTGAACACGGGGTCGAGCGCCGGAGTCTGCTGGGCCCACGCGTCCAGTTCGGTTTTCAGCGTGCTGAGTTCGGCTTCCCAGCGGGCCAGTTGGGCTCGACCTTCAACCAGGGGGCCGGGTATCCGATACAGAAGTTCACTGGCCTGATCAATCTCCAGCGCCGGAAACAGTGCCACCGCGCGCTCGATGTCTGCAGCCTCCGGCCGTACCCCGAAGTGTTTTCCGGTGTGGTTGTAGAACGTCTTGACCTTCTCTCGCGTTGCCGCCGTCAGCGGGTTGTCCGCAAACCCGAAACCGTCACTGAGCGAGCTGGCCAGATTGAAAAAGGATGGCGGTATTTCGGTGATCCGGTTGCCCTGGAAATTGCCGGAAATCAGCACCGGATGATCGAGCAGATTGTCCGGCAGCGTCGAAATACCGGTTCGCGACAGATTGACGTAGCGCAGCGAGGGTAGAGCGCTGATATCGGGTAGCGCATTCAGCGGATTACCGCGCAGGTCCAGCAGCGAGAGCTTGGGCAATGCCGCAAACACTGCCTGGTTGGCCGCCGAGTGGCTGACGCCGCAGTTGCGCAGGATCAACTGGCGCAGATGGGGCATGGCGGTCAAGGCTTGGGGCAGATTCGGCAGGTTGAGGTTTTGCGCATCCAGATACAGCATTCCCGGAAAGCGTTGCAGAAAAACATCCACGGCCCCGGTACTGGCACTGCCATTGATCGAGAGCATGGAGACGTGGCTGAAATCCGCCTCCAGCAAAGGCAGGTCACCGACGATCGGTTCAGCGATCTGCAGCATGTAGCCTGAGGGCCCGCGAGTCTGTCTGCGCCAGCAGCGTAAAAGTGCCTCTCTGAACAGGGCACGATTCTGCCGGGCTGCCCGGCGCTGCATGTAGGTCAATGGCAGGCCGCTGGCCGGGTCGTTGGCGGGGACATCGGTTTCCCAGCGACGCAGGTCATCACTGAGCTTGAAGTGCTCGTCGCGACGTGCGGCCAGTTCAGCGTTGAGTGCTGTCGGATCATTCTGGAACGGGGCGACATAAGCTCGTGCTTCGTCGGTGGAAATGCCTCGAAAGACCTCTTGGGCGCGCTCTTCGGGGCTGATGATTCGCTGGCCGGTGGTGGTCAGGTTGTCCTGGTTTTCAATGCCCACCGCACCGAGTTCGCCCGCCTCAAAAAAATCGACATCTTCAACGCGCCTGGGTGTATTCAGTCGCTGATTGCCAAAGCCTTCAAGGCGCAGCGTATCGACGACAGGCTGGCGGATCGGCGCCTCGAACAACACGGTGCGCAGCTCGTTGCGCGCCAGTGTCCGCTCACGGATCGCCGAGTACAGCCGATCGTTCTGGCCAATCTGCATCTTCAGGTTTTGGCGTTCACCGTCGGGCAACGCATACAAAACGCTGGAGTAGAAATCAGTGGCCGAATGCAGTTCCTGACCGCGTTCGTCATAGGGCTGGTAGCGACCGTCCTGTTGGCGAACCAGTACTTTGCGTGCGGGCGCGGTTTCGATGCCGATGCTGTTGAGTACGAGACCTTCGTAGCGTTCATCGCGGATTTCGAGGCGTACGTCGCCGCTCCAGCCTGGCAATAGCTTGATGCTGTGCAGAGCGAGTGCATCGGAATCGGGATTGTTCATCGAGTCCAGTGCCAGCCCTTCGTAAGCACGGGTGACGCGTACTTCCTGATTGGCCAGTTGCATGAGGTCCTGTTGACGCTCCGGCAGGTCTCCCTCGTTGATCTGCAACAGCTCGCTGCCACTGGCGGTGTCGAGCAGTTCCCGGGTGATGCTGGCCGGCAGTGTCGGATCGCGGCTGACAAGGGCTTGGGCCAACGGGTCGTCGACACGCTGGAGTGCCTGATAGCGCGATTCGAACAGCGAGCTGCGATGGCGGCGGGCGAGACCGGCCAGTTGCTGACGCAGGGTTTGGCTGCGCACGCCAAGCGAAGGCATTGGTCCGCCGAATGGTTCTGCGAGCAGGGCTCTGGCTTGTTGTTCGTCGAGGGCAGCCAGCAGGCTCTTGAGCAGATCGCCGTCGATCAGGCGACTTTGATCAAGCTCGGTCAGCGGCAAGGTTTCGTCCGCCGAAGATTGCCAGACCAACTCGCCCTGCTGGTTGATCAAACGCAGACGCTGGTTGTCTGGCCAGCGGCCGTGTTGCGTCAGCAGTTGCAACTGCGTCACGGGGTCGGCCCGCAGGAATTCCTCGCTGACGTCGCTATCGAGCTGATTGATCAGGCGTTGCAGTTGCTGATCGATCTTGAAGCGCTGGATGCTATCAGCCAGCAGGGGTGGCGGCGTTTGCTGATCGACATGCATTTTGCGCACGGCATCTTCGGTGACGCCGCTGACCCGCAGCAATGCCTCGCGCTCGGTCGGTGAGAACGACTCGACTGCCGGACCGATTCGCCGCAGCGCCGTGTCGGTGTCCCACTCCAGTGGTCGTTCCAGCTCGGTGTGCCAGGCGCCGGCGCCATTGTGCCGCACCACCGGCTGGTAAGCGCCGGGTCGGGTCGGGTGATCAATGCGGTACTGGCCGGGAACCGCGCCTTCACTGACTGCAAAGTGGGCATTCTCAAGTGGCAGCAGTTGTTTGTCCTGGTGAGTGTGCAAGCCCAGTTCATTGGGTATTGAACTGGCATCGGGTTCTGCCGGGTGTTGGTACCGGGCCAGATCGGGCTCCCAGTAGCGGGTTGCACCGCTGGCCAGCTTCACAGGCTTGAAGCGATCGATGAATGCGACAACTTCCTTGGGCAAGACTTTGCGAAACTCGCCGGCGCCAATCGCACCGCCCATGCCGAAGATACCCAGCTGGATCAACGATTCGACGGTGCCCATCAGGTGTGTGAATGCTTCGGTCGTGCGCCCCTGTCCCCATTCGATGATGCCCTCGAAGGCTTCATCGAGCATTTGATAGGCCATATAGGCCATCATTGCTTCACCCAGCACCGGCACGAACGGTGCGACGATCAGCGCGGCGGCCTGCACGATGTTGGAGATGACGTTGCTCACCGAATCCCAGAACGCCCAGCGTGCTTTTTGATCGACGATAGCGGTGGGTACGGCGATCACTCGGGCGTCATTGAAGATCTTGTTCAGTTTCGTTTGGTAAAGGTGTTGCCACAGACCGTCATGGAACGGCGTCAGCGTGGTCTGCAGATCGGGATGCTCGACGGGCGTTTCGCGCCACGCGGGCAGTGAGCTGCCGGGCTCTGGCGGATGCCACTCGATCTTCGTCAAGCGGCTATTGAGGGTGCTGAAGAAAAAGCCGCGATGTTCGTGGTTCACGAAGCGGCTGAAAAACTGCTGGTAGTCTTTCGAGCGTAACTGGCGCGTCAGTTCGACGATCAGATCGTTGGTCGAGGCGTATTCCTTGAAGGGGTGCTCGGGATCATCGGGGACGTAAGCCACCACGCGCGCAGGGTCGCGTGATGCGTACAGATCAGGGGCAAACACGACGATGCCGGTGAGCGGCGCGCACAGCATCCCCATGTCATGGCACACCACAGGCGCCCCGCTGACATACAGACCTTTCATGCCGTCGAGCACGGCGTCGATCAAGCGAAAGTAACTTTCCGACACGTCGCGGTTCATCCGCGCCCACTGCAGGGCGGCTTTCATCGCGGCTTTCTGGCTGTCGTCCAGTTTGCTGCGCAGTACGGCAGCCACCATCGGATCGGTGTAACCGAGGTTATCTTCGAGATGAGTTTTGTACTGCGCGCCGATATCCAGCCTTCGGCACAGCCTGGTGAAGGCAGCAATGCTCAGTTTGGCCTTGATCGACGGCAGGGTCATGAACTGGCCGGAGGTGGAAGGCCGGGTGACAAAGGTCGAGTCAACGTCGAAGGCGTCATCGCGGGTCTCCGCTTCCTCGAAGTTGTGCAGCGCAGCCTCCAGTAACGAAACAGTCCAGGCGCGTGTACCGGTTCTGATCGGGAACCAGGGGGTCGTCGCGGGGATATACAGGCGCACAAAGGTGTTGCGCACATCCAGATCCAGGTCGAAGTTTTTTTTCAGTTCCTCCTTGAGCAAGGGTTCGGCAAAGGCGCTGGCGTCCTGCAGGTGCTCCAGGCTTTGGTCGACCTTGCTTTGCGCGGCCCAGTGCGCGGCGTTGAGGGTCTTCATCTGTTGATGCTGTTCGGCGGGGGCCGATTGGAGTGAGGTGGACAGGCGGGGCAGACTGTTCTGGAATGCCTGGCGGCGGGTCGATGAAGCGTTGCCGAGCCAGTCGGGCAGAGCGTTTTTCAGCGGCAGATAATGATCGTCTTGATACTGCTCGTCACTCGTGGCGGTCGAGGCTGCCGCAGGGTGTCGTTGAGTCAGGTGCATGGGCCAATCCTTGGCGTTGAAAGAACGCGCAGCAAATCAGGAATGGGCCACCCTTGTGCGGTACATATTTATATCTTTGTCGCGGGGTTGAATTGGTATTCTCAGCAACCTGCCGCAAATCGGCGGCGCCCGGTAAACTGCGCCTTTGCGACGCTATTTGTCGCATTGCCGTAAACCCGGGAAAATCCGGGGTTTGCGCTATAAGAAGTTGTCGCTTGGCGACAAGGCCGGGCAGAAAACTGTCCTTACAATCCCCCCATCGCTCGCCAGTTTCAGGCGGGTGGCCCTCATCAGGAGACTCCGATGTCCGTTGAGCACGCTGCGGTACAACGCGCCGATTTCGACCAGGTAATGGTTCCCAACTACGCGCCTGCCGCTTTCATTCCGGTGCGTGGCGCCGGTTCCCGTGTCTGGGATCAGGCCGGCCGCGAGCTGATCGACTTCGCCGGCGGGATTGCCGTTAACGTATTGGGCCATGCGCACCCGGCGCTGGTCGGTGCCTTGACCGAGCAAGCGAACAAGCTGTGGCACGTGTCCAACGTGTTCACCAACGAACCGGCCTTGCGTCTGGCGCACAAGCTGATCGACGCCACGTTCGCCGAGCGCGTGTTCTTCTGCAACTCCGGCGCTGAAGCCAACGAGGCCGCGTTCAAGCTGGCCCGTCGTGTGGCGTTCGACCGTTTCGGCACCGAGAAGTACGAAATCATCGCCGCGCTGAACAGCTTCCACGGCCGTACCCTGTTCACCGTCAACGTCGGTGGCCAGTCGAAGTACTCCGACGGTTTCGGCCCGAAAATCACCGGCATCACCCACGTGCCTTATAACGACCTGGCCGCGCTGAAAGCCGCCGTTTCCGACAAGACCTGTGCGGTCGTGCTGGAACCGATTCAAGGTGAGGGCGGCGTACTGCCAGCCGAACTAGCCTACCTGCAAGGTGCCCGCGAACTCTGCGACGCGAACAACGCGCTGCTGGTGTTCGACGAAGTGCAGACCGGCATGGGTCGCAGCGGCAAGCTGTTCGCCTACCAGCATTACGGCGTGACCCCGGACATCCTGACCAGCGCGAAGAGCCTGGGCGGTGGTTTCCCGATCGCGGCGATGCTGACCACCGAAGCGCTGGCCAAACATCTGGTCGTCGGCACTCACGGCACCACTTACGGCGGCAACCCGCTGGCGTGTGCGGTAGCGGAAGCCGTGATCGACGTGATCAACACCCCGGAAGTGCTGAACGGCGTGAACGCCAAGCACGACAAGTTCAAGGCGCGCCTTGAGCAGATCGGCGAGAAATACGGCCTGTTCACCCAAGTGCGTGGCCTCGGTCTGCTGATCGGTTGCGTGCTGAGCGATGCCTGGAAAGGCAAGGCCAAAGACATCTTCAACGCCGCTGAAAAAGAAGGCCTGATGATTCTGCAAGCCGGCCCGGACGTGATCCGTTTCGCCCCGAGCCTGGTGGTGGAAGACGCTGATATCGATGCCGGCCTGGATCGTTTCGAACGCGCTGCCGCAGCACTGACGCAAGCCTGATAGACCCTTCGGCGCCTGGAGTTTTTCAGGCGTCGATCAAAATTTTATGCCGGACCAGATCAACTGTAGGAGTGAGCCTGCTCGCGATTGCGGTATGTCAGTCGACTCATTGGTTTCTGACAGACCGCAATCGCGAGCAGGCTCACTCCTACATTGATCTCTATGTAGGCCCGGTTATTTTTCTGTGAATTGATAAGAGAAAAGGAGTGACACCATGCTGGTGATGCGCCCCGCGCAAATGGCTGATCTGGGCGAGGTACAGCGTCTGGCTGCGGACAGCCCGATTGGTGTCACTTCCTTGCCGGATGACGTGGAACGTCTGAGCGACAAGATCGCTGCAAGCGAAGCTTCGTTCGCTGCCGAAGTGAGTTTCAACGGTGAAGAGAGTTACTTCTTCGTCCTCGAAGATTCCACCACTGGCAAGCTGGTCGGCTGCTCGGCGATTGTCGCCTCGGCGGGTTATTCGGAGCCGTTCTACAGCTTCCGCAACGAGACCTTCGTGCACGCCTCGCGCGAGCTGAAGATCCACAACAAGATCCACGTGCTCTCGCAGTGCCACGATCTGACCGGCAACAGCTTGCTGACCAGCTTCTACGTGCAGCGTGAGTTAGTCGGTTCGCCGTGGTCGGAACTCAACTCCCGTGGCCGTTTGCTGTTCGTCGCCAGCCACCCGGAGCGTTTTGCCGATTCGGTAGTGACCGAGATTGTCGGTTACAGCGACGAGAACGGCGACTCGCCATTCTGGGACGCGATCGGTCGCAACTTCTTCGACCTCAATTACGCCGAAGCCGAGCGCCTGTGCGGGCTGAAAAGCCGTACTTTCCTCGCCGAACTGATGCCGCATTACCCGATCTACGTGCCGTTGCTGCCGGATTCCGCCCAAGAGGCGATGGGCCAGGTGCACCCGCGTGCGCAGATCACCTTCGACATCCTGATGCGCGAAGGCTTCGAGACCGATCACTACATCGACATTTTCGACGGTGGCCCGACCCTGCATGCACGTGTTTCGGGGATCCGTTCGATCGCCCAGAGCCGCGTGGTGCCAGTGAAAATCGGCGAGCCGGTGAAAGGTGCCGGGCGCCAGTATCTGGTGGCCAACGCGCAGTTGCAGGATTACCGCGCGGTGTTGCTGGAGCTGGACTACGCGCCGGGTAAACCGGTGACTCTGGATCTGGAAGCGGCCGAAGCCCTGGGCGTCGGTGAAGGTGCCAGCGTGCGCCTGGTGGCGGTTTAACGCCTTAGCGAGTTTCACGGGTGGCGAAAGCGGCCCGTTTGAGGAGATAGCATGATTGTTCGTCCCGTACGCAGCAGCGATTTATCCGCGCTGATCGACCTGGCCCGCAGCACCGGCACCGGCCTGACCACATTGCCGGCCAACGAAGAACGTCTGGCCCATCGGGTCGGCTGGGCCGAGAAGACCTTTCGCGGCGAAGCCGGCCGTGGCGATGCGGACTACCTGTTCGTGCTCGAAGATGACGACGGTCGCGTGGTGGGTATTTCTGCGATCGCAGGCGCCGTCGGTATGCGTGAGCCTTGGTATAACTTCCGGGTTGGCCTCACCGTCAGCGCCTCGCAAGAGCTGAACATCTATCGCGAGATTCCGACGCTGTTTCTGGCCAACGACCTGACCGGTAATTCCGAGCTGTGCTCTTTGTTTCTGCACGCCGATTACCGCAGCGGTCTGAACGGTCGCATGCTGTCGAAGGCGCGGATGTTGTTCATCGCCGAATTCCCGGAATTGTTCGGCAACAAGATCATTGCCGAAATGCGCGGTGTCTCCGATGACGCCGGTCGTTCGCCGTTCTGGGAAAGCCTCGGTCGGCACTTCTTCAAAATGGAATTCAGCCAGGCCGATTACCTCACCGGTGTCGGCAACAAGGCGTTCATCGCTGAGCTGATGCCGAAATTCCCGCTGTACACCTGCTTCCTCTCCGAAGGCGCGCGCAGTGTCATCGGTCAGGTTCACCCGGACACCGAGCCAGCCTTGGCGATGCTCAAGGGTGAAGGTTTCAGCTATCAGGGTTACGTCGACATTTTCGACGCCGGCCCGGCCATCGAATGCGAAACCGGCAAGATCCGCGCGGTGCGTGACAGTGAAGCGCTGGTGCTCGCTGTTGGTACACCGGGCGACGACGCGACGCCGTTCATCATCCATAACCGCAAGCGCGAAGACTGCCGCATCACTGCTGCGCCGGCGCGTCTGGCTGCCGGTACGTTGGTGGTCGATCCGCAGACCGCCAAACGTCTTCAACTCAACGCTGGCGACCAAGTGCGCGCCGTGGCGTTGTCCGCTGCACGGGAGTCGAAATAATGAATTCGCTATACATCGCAGGTGAGTGGCTGGCCGGTCAGGGTGAAGCTTTTCAATCGCTGAACCCGGTGACCCAGCAAGTGCTGTGGTCGGGGGAGGGCGCCACCACTGCTCAGGTTGAATCGGCGGTGCAGGCTGCGCGTCAGGCGTTTCCGGGCTGGGCACGTCGTACGCTGGAAGAGCGCATCAGCGTGCTTGAAGCTTTCGCCACGTCGCTGAAAAACCACGCTGACGAACTGGCTCGCACCATTGGTGAAGAGACCGGTAAACCGCTGTGGGAATCTGCGACCGAAGTGACCAGCATGGTCAACAAGATCGCGATATCGGTGCAGAGCTACCGTGAACGTACCGGAGAGAAAAGCGGCCCGCTGGGCGATGCTACTGCAGTGTTGCGCCATAAGCCGCACGGCGTAGTCGCGGTGTTCGGCCCTTACAACTTCCCCGGCCACTTGCCGAACGGTCACATCGTTCCGGCATTGCTGGCCGGTAACAGCGTGCTGTTCAAGCCAAGCGAACTGACGCCGAAAGTCGCCGAGCTGACGGTCAAGTGCTGGATCGAAGCCGGTCTGCCGGCCGGCGTGCTGAACCTGCTGCAAGGCGCTCGCGAAACCGGCATCGCGCTGGCGGCGAACCCGGGCATCGACGGTCTGTTCTTCACCGGTTCCAGCCGCACCGGCAATCACCTGCACCAGCAATTCGCCGGACGTCCGGACAAGATTATGGCGTTGGAGATGGGCGGCAACAACCCGCTGGTGGTCGATCAGGTCGCGGATCTGGATGCGGCGGTTTACACGATCATTCAGTCGGCGTTCATTTCTGCCGGCCAGCGCTGCACGTGCGCGCGCCGTCTGTTGGTACCGCAAGGGACTTGGGGCGACAGTCTGTTGAAGCGTCTGGTTGAAGTCAGCGCGACCATTGAAGTCGGCGCATTCGATCAGCAACCGGCGCCGTTCATGGGTTCAGTGATTTCCCTCGGCGCGGCGAAAGCGCTGATGGACGCTCAAGCACATCTGTTGGCCAACGGCGCGGTGTCGCTGCTGGCGATGACTCAGCCACAGGCACAAGCCGCGCTGCTGACTCCGGGCATTGTCGATGTGACGGCGGTTGCCGAGCGTCCGGACGAAGAACTGTTCGGCCCGTTGCTGCAAGTAATCCGCTACACCGATTTCGAAGCGGCGATCGCTGAGGCCAATGACACGGCATATGGTCTGGCCGCTGGTCTTTTGTCGGATTCCGAAGCGCGTTATCAGCAGTTCTGGCTGGAAAGCCGCGCCGGCATCGTCAACTGGAACAAACAGCTGACCGGTGCTGCGAGCAGCGCGCCGTTCGGCGGTGTCGGTGCTTCGGGCAACCATCGCGCGAGCGCCTATTACGCAGCGGATTACTGCGCGTATCCGGTGGCGTCGCTGGAAACACCGAGCCTGACTTTGCCAGCAGCCCTGACGCCTGGCGTGAAAATGGCGTAACGGCCATCGCGAGCAGGCTCACTCCTACAAGAGCGATGAAAATCCCTGTAGGAGTGAGCCTGCTCGCGATAGCCGCGACGCGGTCTGACTGAATTGTTACCTGAAGCCTATAACAACAGATTCTCGTGGAGCCTCGCTGATGAAATCCTATGAAGTCAACTTTGACGGTCTAGTGGGGCCGACCCATAACTACGGTGGTCTGTCCTACGGCAACGTTGCCTCCCAGAGCAACAGCCAGCAGTCTTCGAATCCGAAGGAAGCGGCGCTGCAAGGTCTGGCGAAGATGAAAGCGCTGATGGAGATGGGCTTTCAGCAAGGTGTGCTGGCACCGCAGGAACGTCCGGACGTGGCCGCTCTGCGCCGTCTGGGTTTCAGCGGCACTGACGCGCAAGTGATCGAGCGCGCCGCCAAAGAGGCGATGCCGCTGCTGGTCGCCAGTTGCTCGGCGTCGAGCATGTGGGTGGCCAACGCCGCCACGGTCAGCCCGAGTGCCGATACCGCTGATGGCCGCGTGCATTTCACCGCCGCCAACCTCAACTGCAAATACCACCGCAGCATCGAGCACCCGACCACCAGCCGTGTGCTCGGTGCGATGTTCGCCAATCAGCAGCACTTTGCTCATCACGCAGCATTGCCAGCGGTCGCGCAGTTCGGTGACGAAGGCGCGGCCAACCACACGCGTTTCTGCCGTGAGTATGGCGAGGCGGGCGTCGAGTTCTTCGTGTTCGGTCGCAGTGCCTTCGACAACCGATTCCCGGCGCCGCAAAAGTACCCGGCGCGCCAAACCCTCGAAGCGTCGCAAGCGGTAGCGCGTCTGCACGGTTTGCGTGACGAAGGCGTGGTTTACGCCCAGCAAAACCCGAACGTGATCGATCAGGGCGTGTTCCACAACGACGTGATCGCCGTGGGTAATGGTGAGGTGCTGTTCTATCACGAGGACGCCTTCCTCGACACCGAGTCGATGCTGGCTGAGCTGCAAAGCAAGCTGGCCAAAGTCGGCGGCAACTTCCAGTCCGTGTGTGTGCCGCGTTCGGCGGTCACCGTGGATGACGCGGTACGTTCCTACCTGTTCAACAGCCAGTTGCTGTCGCGTCCTGACGGCTCAATGCTGCTGATCGTGCCGCAAGAGTGTCAGGCCAACGAGCGCGTCTGGGCGTATCTGCAAAGTCTGACCAGCTCTGGCGGTCTGATCCGCGAAGTGAAAGTCTTCGATCTCAAGCAAAGCATGCAGAACGGCGGTGGCCCGGCGTGCCTGCGACTGCGCGTCGCGCTTAACGAAACCGAACTGGCGGCGGTCAACCCAGGGGTTATCATGACGCCACCGTTGTACGGTTCGTTGACCGCATGGGTTGAAAAGCACTACCGCGACCGCCTGAGCGAAACCGATCTGGCGGATCCGCAATTGCTGCTTGAATGCCGGACGGCACTGGATGAACTGACGCAAATCCTTAAACTGGGCGCGGTTTATCCATTCCAGATCAATTGATGGCCGGCGCGTCGCCTGAACGCGGCGCGCGGCTTGTCTCCCCAAGAGAGTAAAAACATGAGCGATTCCCTGCAGCTGATCCTTGAAGACACCGACGGCACGCAACAGGAGACTTCCTGCACCCGCGTTGCGGTCATGTGGCAAGGCAAAGAGCTGTGGATCCAGCAGGACGGCCGTGGCCAACTGCTGATCGGCGTGGATGTTGAAGAAGGTGACGCCGAGTACGCCAACCTGCTGCTGCGCCCATTGGCGACTAATCTGGTAAGTCTGCAACTGGAAATGGAACCGGCTGACGTCGGCGACGACGAAGACCACGTGCACGGCCCGGATTGCAACCACGACCACTAAGGAAACCGCTCTATGCTCGCCCTCGGCAAACTGCTTGAACTGACCCTCGCCGGCCGCGAACCGGCGGAGAAGACTCAACTGACTGTCGAAGGCGTGCGCATGCGCTGGTTGAGCGAAGGTGCGCTGGAAGTCCGGCCACCGGAAGCACGCGACAACGGCCTGGACCTGCTGCTGTCGGCGGGCATCCACGGCAACGAAACTGCACCGATCGAGTTGCTTGATCGACTGCTGCACGACATCGCGCGTGGCGATCTGAAGCCGCGCGCACGCATTCTGTTCCTGTTCGGCAACCCGGAAGCGATTCGCAAAGGCGAGCGTTTCGTCGAGCAGGACGTCAATCGGCTGTTCAACGGCCGTCATGAACAAAGCAGTGGCAGCGAAGCGCTGCGTGCCTGTGAGCTGGAGCGGTTGGCGGCGAGCTTCTTCAGCCTGCCGGATCGCCAGCGTCTGCACTACGACCTGCACACCGCTATTCGCGGCTCGAAGATCGAACAGTTCGCGCTGTATCCGTGGAAGGAAGGTCGTCAGCATTCCCGTCTTGAACTGGCACGTCTGCGTGCTGCCGGGATGGAAGCGGTGCTATTGCAGAACAAACCGTCGATCGTGTTCAGCTCGTACACCTACGACAAGCTCGGTGCCGAGGCTTTCACGCTGGAACTGGGCAAGGCGCGGCCGTTCGGGCAGAACGACGGGGTTAACGTCTCGCTGCTGGAAACTCGTCTGAAGCAGATCATCGAAGGCACTGAGCCGGAGATGGCTGAACCACGGCTGGATGGTTTGCAGCTGTTCAGCGTCGCGCGGGAAATCATCAAGCACAGCGATGCCTTTCGTTTGAACCTGCCGCAGGACATCGAAAACTTTTCCGAGTTGGAAGTGGGTTATGTGTTGGCCGAGGATTTGGCCAATACCCGTTGGATCATCGAAGAGCAGGGCGCGCGGATCATCTTCCCCAATCCCAAGGTCAAAAACGGCTTGCGCGCGGGCATCCTGATCGTCCCGACCACCGACGAAAATCTCGCCTGATCCTACGCAAAACCCCTGTAGGAGTGAGCCTGCTCGCGATTGCAATGTATCAGTCACTACATTGGTCGACTGACACTCCGCTATCGCGAGCAGGCTCACTCCTACAGTTTTGGTTCCGTGTTTACACGGCTACAGCATGCGGCTCAGTACGGCGCAGCGCGCGAACCTTGCGCAGCGTATCCGCGCAAGTCCGCGCCGCTTCCTGACCCTTGTGCACAAAGTGCTCGAAGAAGAACTTCTGATGCTCGTCACCGGCATGGAAGTGATGCGGCGTCAGCGACACCGAGAACACCGGCACTTCGGTTTCCAGTTGCACCTGCATCAGGCCGCTGACCACCGACTGGGCGACGAACTCGTGACGGTAGATGCCGCCGTCCACGACCAAGGCTGCGGCGACGATGCCGGCATAGCGACCGGTCTTGGCCAGCAACTTGGCGTGCAGGGGCATTTCAAAGGCGCCGCCGACTTCGAAGATATCGATGTCCGATTCCTGATAACCCAAGGCAATCATTTCAGCGACGAAGCCTTTACGGCTCTGGTCGACGATTTCCTTGTGCCAGCAGGCCTGGATGAACGCGACGCGCTCGCCATGAGGGTGTTTGCTTTTGCTGTCGATAGCGGTGGGTTGCATGTTCTGACTCCTGTTTGTGTGAAAAACAGGGCGTTATGAATCGAAAGGGATTCAAGGGTGCGCACACGCACAACATCGCGCGGACGGCCCTTTGGCGTTAATCCCGTTCTCTCTTCATCCGGACTATGACCGTCGGCCCCGGAATCACACCGGGTCTGCTGACCTTGCCGCCGCGCACAACCAAAGCCGTGTCAGCACCAAGCGCTCGCGGGCTATACGCATTGCGCGCAATTACCGCCGGTGGGGAATTGCACCCCGCCCTGAGAACGTTTTTGCCGCCCTTTCTCGGGCGGCGCAGCGTTTTTAACACATATTTTCCGGCCCTGCACAGAACCTGTGGGAGCGAGCCTGCTCGCGAAAGCAGTGTGTCAGTCAGCAGATGTGTCACTGACAGACTGCTTTCGCGAGCAGGCTCGCTCCCACATGGATGGTGTGTTTTCAAGAAGTAACCTGACCTTTTCGCGCTCAAGGGTTGATTAATCCACGCGATGCCCGCAGTAATTCCACTTCGTAAAGGGATTTCCCCTGCTGACTTGAGGCCAGGTTCATGAGCGTTATCGATCTTCGCAGCGACACCGTCACCCAACCGACTCCGGCCATGCTCGACGCGATGACTGCGGCGGACACCGGCGATGACGTGTACGGCGAAGATCCGACGGTCAATCGCCTGGAAGCCGAATTGGCCCAACGATTGGGTTTTGCCGCCGCTTTGTTTGTGCCGACCGGCACCATGAGCAACCTGCTGGGTTTGATGGCGCATTGCGAGCGCGGCGACGAGTACATCGTTGGCCAGCAGGCGCACACCTACAAGTACGAGGGCGGTGGTGCGGCGGTGCTCGGTTCGATTCAGCCACAGCCGCTGGAAGTGCAGGCTGACGGTTCGCTGGATCTGGATCAGGTCGCGGCAGCGATCAAACCTGACGACTTCCATTTCGCCCGGACTCGTCTGCTGGCGCTGGAAAACACCATGCAAGGCAAAGTGCTGCCACTGGACTATCTGGCTCGGGCCCGCCAATTCACCCAAGACCACGGTCTCCAGTTGCACCTCGACGGCGCGCGTCTTTACAACGCGGCGGTCAAGCTGGGCGTCGATGCACGGGAAATCACTCAGTACTTTGATTCGGTATCGGTGTGCCTGTCCAAAGGTCTTGGCGCGCCGGTCGGCTCGGTGTTGTGCGGTTCGGAGCAACTGATCGGCAAGGCCCGGCGTTTGCGCAAAATGGTCGGTGGCGGCATGCGTCAGGCCGGGTTGTTGGCGGCGGCGGGGCTGTATGCGCTGGATCACAACGTCGAGCGTCTGGCCGACGATCACGCCAATGCGCAATTGCTCGCCGAAGGTCTGCGTGAAGCAGGTTTCATCGTCGAACCCGTGCAAACCAACATGGTTTATGTGCAAATGGGCGACAAAGCCGAAGCGATCAAGGCCTTTGCTGCCGAACGCGGGATCAAGTTGAGCGCCGCCGCACGCCTGCGTATGGTCACGCACATGGACGTCAATCGCTCGCAAATCGAGCAAGTGATCGCGACATTCGTCGAGTTTTCGCGCAAGTGACAGCGTTAGCCGTCCAATTGACCGTTTCTATCGTATAAACACGCTGTACCCCGCGCGCAGGGCCGATATAATGCGGCCCTTTGCCGTCGCTTCGTCTGTTGACGTTTCGAACAGGCCTTTGGCCGCAGCCTCCGTGGAAGAACCTAATGAAAAGCGCAGAAATCCGTGAAGCCTTCCTTCGCTTCTTCGAAGAGCAAGGCCACACCCGTGTAGCCTCCAGCTCTTTGATTCCGGGCAACGACCCAACCCTGCTGTTCACTAACGCGGGGATGAACCAGTTCAAGGACTGCTTCCTGGGCCAGGAAAAACGTGCGTACACCCGTGCGACCAGCAGCCAGAAATGCGTGCGTGCCGGTGGCAAGAACAGCGACCTGGAAAACGTCGGTTATACCGCTCGTCACCACACGTTCTTTGAAATGCTCGGTAACTTCAGCTTCGGCGACTATTTCAAGAAAGACGCGATTACCTACGCGTGGACCTTCTTGACCGGCGTTCTGCAACTGCCGAAGGAAAAACTCTGGGTCACCGTTTACGCCTCCGACGACGAAGCGTATGACATCTGGACCAAACAAATCGGTGTGCCGGTCGAGCGCATGATCCGCATCGGCGACAACAAAGGCGCGCCATACGCCTCTGACAACTTCTGGACCATGGGCGATACCGGCCCGTGCGGCCCATGCACCGAGATTTTCTACGATCACGGCGACCACATCTGGGGCGGCCCACCGGGCTCGCCGGAAGAAGATGGCGACCGTTACATCGAGATCTGGAACAACGTGTTCATGCAGTTCAACCGCACCGCCGATGGCGTGTTGCATCCGTTGCCAGCACCGTCGGTCGACACCGGCATGGGCCTGGAGCGGATCAGTGCGGTGATGCAGCACGTCAACTCCAACTACGACATCGACCTGTTCAAGAACCTGCTGAAGGCCTCGGCTGAAGCCATCGGTTGCGAAAATGGCGATCAGTCTTCGCTCAAGGTTGTTTCCGATCACATCCGTTCGTGCGGTTTCCTGATCGCCGACGGCGTGCTGCCGTCCAACGAAGGTCGCGGCTATGTGCTGCGTCGGATCATCCGTCGCGCCTGCCGTCACGGCAACAAGCTGGGTGCCACCGGCAGCTTCTTCTACAAGATCGTCGCGGCGCTGGTTGCCGAGATGGGCGAAGCCTTCCCGGAACTGAAGAAGCAGCAGAGCAACATCGAGCGCGTGCTCAAGGCTGAAGAAGAGCAGTTCTCCAAGACGCTGGAGCACGGTCTGAAGATCCTCGAGCAGGATCTGCTGGAACTCAAAGGCACCGTGGTGCCGGGCGACGTGGTGTTCAAACTCTACGACACTTACGGTTTCCCGATGGACCTGACCGCCGACATCGCCCGCGAGCGCAGCCTGACTGTCGACGAAGCCGGTTTCGAGCGTGAGATGGAAGCCCAGCGTGTTCGCGCGCGTTCGGCCAGCTCGTTCGGTCTGGACTACAACACCTTGGTCAAGGTTGATGTGGCCACCGAATTCACCGGCTACAAAGACACCAGCGGTTCGGCAAAAATCGTCGCTATCTATAAAGATGGCCAGTCGGTCGACGTCTTGAATGAAGGCGAAGAGGCGGTGATCGTTCTGAATCAGACGCCGTTCTACGCTGAATCCGGCGGCCAGATCGGCGACTGTGGTTATCTGCAGGCTGGCAACGCACGTTTCGACGTACGTGACACCACCAAGACTGGCGGCGCATTCCTGCACCACGGCGTGCTGGATTCGGGCAGCCTGACCATCGGCGCGCCAGTGGAAACCCACGTCGATGCCGAAGTGCGTCACGCGACTTCGCTGAACCACTCGGCCACGCACTTGCTGCACGCTGCGCTGCGTCAGGTATTGGGCGAGCACGTTCAACAGAAAGGTTCGTTGGTCGATAGCCAGCGTCTGCGTTTCGACTTCAGCCACTTTGAAGCGATCAAGCCGGAACAGATCAAAGCACTGGAAGACATCGTCAACGCCGAGATCCGCAAGAACTCCGCCGTTGAAACCGAAGAAACCGACATCGAAACCGCCAAGAACAAAGGCGCCATGGCGCTGTTCGGCGAGAAGTACGGCGACAACGTGCGCGTGCTGAGCATGGGCGGCGATTTCTCCGTCGAGCTGTGCGGCGGTATCCACGCCAACCGTACCGGCGACATCGGCCTGCTGAAAATCATCAGCGAAGGCGGTGTGGCATCGGGCGTACGTCGTATCGAGGCAGTCACTGGTGCGCAAGCACTGGCCTACTTGAACGCGGCAGAAGAACAACTCAAGGAAGCGGCCAGCCTGGTCAAGGGCAGCCGCGACAACCTGATCGACAAGCTGTCAGCTGTGCTGGAGCGCAACCGCCAACTGGAGAAGCAACTCGAGCAGTTGCAAGCCAAGGCGGCCAGCGCTGCGGGCGACGATCTGTCGTCCTCGGCGCTGGACGTCAAAGGCGTGAAGGTTCTGGCCGCACGTCTGGATGGTCAGGACGCCAAGGCGCTGCTGGCGCTGGTTGATCAGTTGAAGAACAAACTCGGTCGCGCAGTGATCCTGCTCGGCAGTGTCCATGAGGAAAAGGTCGTTCTGGTTGCTGGCGTAACCAAAGACCTGACTGGCCAACTCAAAGCCGGTGATTTGATGAAGCAGGCTGCTGCGGCAGTGGGCGGGAAGGGCGGTGGTCGTCCGGACATGGCGCAGGGCGGCGGTATCGACGCCGGCGCGCTGGATGGTGCATTGGCGCTGACCTTTCCATTCGTCGAGCAGGGTTTATAAGACGGCACGGCGGGCCCGCAGTCTAGTGGCGGGCCCGGCGGCTGTTCGAGTGATTATTGGGCGCCCTTCATGGGCAGAGGCGGCTTTGAAATGGCTTTGATCGTACAGAAATTTGGAGGCACCTCGGTCGGTACCGTCGAGAGAATCGAGCAGGTTGCCGACAAGGTGAAGAAATTCCGCGATGCCGGCGATGACCTGGTGGTTGTGCTGTCTGCAATGAGCGGCGAAACCAACCGTCTGATCGATCTGGCCAAGCAAATCAGTGGCGACACTCAACCGGTTCCGCGTGAACTGGACGTGATCGTTTCCACCGGTGAGCAGGTGACGATTGCCCTGTTGGCCATGGCGCTGATCAAGCGCGGTGTGCCGGCGGTGTCGTACACCGGTAACCAGGTGCGGATCCTGACCGACAGTGCGCACAACAAAGCGCGTATCTTGCAGATTGATGACCAGAAGATTCGTGGTGATCTGAAAGCGGGTCGCGTGGTGGTTGTCGCCGGTTTCCAGGGCGTCGACGAGCACGGCAACATCACCACCCTCGGTCGTGGCGGTTCCGACACCACCGGTGTGGCACTGGCTGCCGCGTTGAAGGCTGACGAGTGCCAGATCTACACCGACGTTGATGGTGTTTACACCACTGACCCGCGTGTCGTGCCAGTCGCTCAGCGTCTGGACAAGATCACCTTTGAAGAGATGCTGGAAATGGCCAGCCTCGGTTCCAAGGTGTTGCAGAATCCGTGCGGTGGAATTCGCCGGCAAGTACAACGTTCCGCTGCGCGTACTGCACAGCTTCAAGGAGGGTCCGGGCACCCTCATTACTATTGATGAAGAGGAAACCATGGAACAGCCGATCATTTCCGGCATCGCTTTCAACCGCGATGAAGCCAAGCTGACCATCCGTGGCGTGCCAGACACCCCGGGCGTGGCGTTCAAGATTCTCGGCCCGATCAGTGCCGCGAACATCGAAGTCGACATGATCGTGCAGAACGTTGCGCACGATAACACCACCGACTTCACCTTCACCGTACACCGCAACGACTACCAGGCCGCACAGACCGTGCTGGAAAACACCGCTCGCGAGATCGGTGCCCGTGAAGTGGTTGGCGACACCAAGATTGCCAAGGTCTCGATCGTCGGCGTCGGCATGCGTTCCCACGCAGGCGTGGCCAGCCGCATGTTCGAATCCCTGGCAAAAGAAAGCATCAACATCCAGATGATCTCGACTTCGGAAATCAAGGTTTCCGTGGTGATTGAAGAGAAGTACCTGGAATTGGCCGTGCGCGCCCTGCACACGGCTTTCGAACTGGATGCTCCGGCCCGTCAAGGCGAGTAATTCCGTTTCTTGAAGGGCGCGGTCTGACCGCGCCCTTTATTTTTTGAATGGCGCGAGCCCTGAACTGTTCTTTTGCTCGCGCTGGTCAATACTCAGGCATGTAGGGCTACGATCGCTCCGGTTGTAGGTCGGGTGCCTTTTTTTTGCAGACTGTTGTCCCTGAACTGAATTGCGTGAGGAGAAAGGTATGCTGATTCTGACTCGTCGGTGCGCAGAAAGCCTGATTATCGGTGATGGCGAAATCACCGTGACCGTGCTCGGCGTTAAAGGAAACCAAGTGCGTATCGGCGTCAACGCCCCGAAAGAGGTTGCCGTGCACCGTGAGGAAATTTACCTGCGTATAAAGAAAGAGAAGGACGAAGAACCAAGCCATTAATTTTTATCGATTTTTATGTTTGCAAACGGGGAAAAGGTTGGTTAAGATACGCCCCGTGTTGCGGAGAGCTGGCCGAGTGGCCGAAGGCGCTCCCCTGCTAAGGGAGTACACCTCACAAGGGTGTCGGGGGTTCGAATCCCCCGTTCTCCGCCATTATTTGCTTAGTACGTCGTAATCTGGCTTTTTCTGTAAGTTGTTGAAATTTATAGAAAAAGTGGTTGGAATAGAGATTAGACGGGCTATAATGCGGCGCAACAAATGCACTCGTAGCTCAGCTGGATAGAGTACTCGGCTACGAACCGAGCGGTCACAGGTTCGAATCCTGTCGAGTGCACCATTTAAGAGTCAGTTACAGCAATGTAAATGACTTGGCTTCAACCAGATGTGATCTGGTCTAAAAACACAAATGCACTCGTAGCTCAGCTGGATAGAGTACTCGGCTACGAACCGAGCGGTCACAGGTTCGAATCCTGTCGAGTGCACCATTTAAGAGTTAGTTGCAGCAATGTGAATAACTTGGTTTCAGCCAGTTGTGGTCTGGTCTAAAAACACAAATGCACTCGTAGCTCAGCTGGATAGAGTACTCGGCTACGAACCGAGCGGTCACAGGTTCGAATCCTGTCGAGTGCACCATATACCGAAAAGCCCGCGTTTAACGCGGGCTTTTTGCTGTTCGCGATTTGGCTTTTGCCTTCACGCATCCTCTCTCGTCAAAATCTATTTGAGCACTCCTGCCTCGCTTGAGGTCGTATCGATAGCTCGTCGTCGATGTTCGAATATTCACTTTGTCCGGTTTGCCTAGCGCACTTTCGACATCTTGCTGACTCATGCCGGCAATCACGCGTTGATTGATGATCGCGGCGCGACGTTGTCTCGCGTCGATCAGGTTTCCGCATTTGTCTTCAGTGTGGCCAACAATGCCTGGTTCTCTATTTCGCGTTGTCATGCCTGATGTTTCTTCATGGTTGTGTTCCGGCATCACTGCCACAACCGATCCGGGTAAGTAGGGGTGGACTTCCTGTGCTGAGCGCTGCTCGCCTTGTGCGCAGCTCATCGAGGTGAACGTGATGCTGCCGTCAGCGGCTTCGCAGCGATGGAGGGTGAGGGCGGCCCCGGTGGGTGGCAGGCAGAGCAGGCTGGTGAGTACGAGGTGGGATGGTTTCAATGGCATTCGGCGTCCTCCATGACGATCTACGCTCAAGGGTAGTCGCTACATTTTCAAGTGCTGGTGTGTTTTCTTTTCAGGATGAGTCGTCGCATTTGCAGGGATCAGGACAGCGCTCAGGTTTGTTTCGCAAGCGCTTGTTTCGACCGCGATTTTTTAACGTTTTAAACCGTCAGGCGGTGTATCATTGCGCCCGTCAGCCCCGCCGGGGCTTATGGAAAACCTCCATGGACTTACCCAGTAGTTACTCAGTAAATAGTTTCACCAATCATGAATTGACTGATTGATCCTTCCGGCGTGCCCCGCTGCTGGGAGTGGAGTTCGCCTATGTCTGAAATCGAAGTAAAGAAAACACAAGAAAGCCTGCAGGATCGCCTGGCTCAGGTCGTCGAACTGCTGCAGCGTCAGCGGGTCGTCGAAGACCTGACTCACCGCCAGGAAGGCGCGCATCACGATCGCGTCGAAAACCTGGTTCACCGACAAAACCTCGTCGAGCTGCAACGCAAGCTCGATGATCTGCACTCCGCTGACGTTGCCTACATCCTTGAAGCCCTGCCGCTGGACGATCGTCTGACGCTCTGGCAATTGGTCAAGGCTGATCGCGACGGCGATATCCTTCTCGAAGTATCCGACTCCGTTCGTGAAACGCTGATCGCCGACATGGACGATCACGAGCTCTTGGCTGCGGCCAAGGACATGGACGCCGACGAACTTGCTGACCTGGCTTCCGAGCTGCCGCGAGACGTCGTCCATGAGCTGATGGAGAGTCTGGATAACCAGCAACGTGAACGCGTACGGTCGGCCCTGTCTTACGACGAGGAGCAGGTCGGTGCGTTGATGGACTTCGAGATGGTCACCATCCGTGAGGATGTCAGCCTCGAAGTGGTTCTGCGTTATCTGCGTCGACTCAAAGAGCTGCCGGGTCATACCGACAAGCTGTTCGTCGTCGACTACGACGGTGTGCTCAAGGGTGTGCTGCCGATCAAGCGTCTGCTGGTCAATGACCCGGACAAGCAGGTTGCCGAAGTGATGGCCAGCGATCCGGTGAGTTTCCATCCGGACGAAGACGCTTACGACGCCGCGCAGGCGTTCGAGCGTTACGACTTGATCTCGGCCCCTGTAGTCGACAAGAACGGCAAGTTGATCGGCCGTCTGACCATTGATGAAATGGTTGACCTGATTCGTGAAGAGAGTGAGAGCGAAGTTCTCAACATGGCCGGTCTGCGTGAAGAGGAAGACATCTTCGCCTCCGTCTGGAAGTCTTTACGCAACCGTTGGGCATGGCTGGCGGTCAACCTGATCACTGCGTTTGTCGCCTCTCGAGTGATCGGTCTGTTCGAAGGCTCGATCGAGAAGCTGGTAGCGCTTGCAGCGCTCATGCCGATCGTGGCGGGTATCGGCGGCAATTCCGGTAATCAGACGATCACCATGATTGTTCGCGCCATGGCGCTCGATCAGGTCAGCACTGGCAATACCTCGCGTCTGATGCGCAAGGAGTTGGCGGTGGGCTTGATTAATGGCTTGGTCTGGGGCGGTGTGATCGGCGTCGTTGCTTATCTGCTCTACGGCAGTTGGTCGTTGGGCGTGGTAATGACGGCAGCGATGACGCTGAATCTGTTGCTGGCTGCGTTGATGGGAGTGTTGATCCCTATGACCCTAGCGAAGATGGGGCGAGATCCGGCGATGGGGGCGAGCGTGATGATCACTGCGATGACGGACAGTGGTGGTTTCTTCATCTTCCTGGGGTTGGCGACAATCTTCCTGCTCTGATCGGTATTAGCGAAACTGCCCGCCAATTGGCGGGCTTTTTTGTGGCTGCGAAAACTCAAATTCCGCGCAAAAAAAAGCCAGCAGTTAAGCTGGCTTGAGATGTTCGGTATGGCTCAGGACGCGTCTGCTGCCATTTCGGCGTCATGGGCAATCAAGGACACCAAAGCGTTTTGCTGACGATGAGATAGCTGGCGGAAACGTTGCAACAGCTCGCGCTCGTGCAACGACAGCTCCGGGCTGTCCAGGCGCATGCTCAGCTCTTCGCCCAGTGCGCCTTCCTGAATAAGACTCTGCTCAAGGCGCGCAATGATCTCGGAGTTCATGCTGCGATGATGATTGCGAGCCACCTCGGCAATGCGTTCACGCATTCCGTCTGGCAGACGTACGACAAACTTGTCAGCCGTACGGCTGGAATAAATTGCCTGTTTCAATGGGCGCATATATTTAACCGGTTAGTTCAGGGGAGCGGTTCTCGGGATTGGCCGCAGGATGTGTGGTAGGACAAGCATCCGCGCCAAATGGTTCAACCTGAATTGTTAAGAGGCCCGCATCATGCCTCAAAATTGCCAGATCATTGGCGTCAATTCTGTGACAAATATTGAGCTGGGTAAAGGCGTAATGCCAGCACCAATTATCAGAAATGCGGACTGGTTTGAAAACTTCGCCTCTGTCCGCATCCTTGCCCGCTTCCTGCTGCATATGAATTGATGTCCGAAGGCATCAGAGCGTGCATTCTATGCGGGTTCTGCATCCTTGTTCCTTACCTTTACAGGATAGTGGCAAATTGCCGATTTACTAGTGGCAGGCACCCGCTGGAGGGCGTTTTCAGGATGGATGGCAAGCTAATTTATTTGATGGGGCCTTCCGGTTCAGGCAAGGACAGTTTGATTGAGGCAGCTCGGCAGCCATTACGCGCTTTGAATTGCCATGTGATGCGCCGGGTGATCACACGATCTGCCGAATCGGTAGGGGAGGATGCTATTGGTGTAACACCGGAAGAGTTCGAACGTCGTGAGCATGCTGGCAATTTCTCGCTGGCCTGGCGTGCCAATGGTCTTGCCTACGGGATTCCGGTGGAAATGGATCAGCGCCTAAGCGATGGGCAGCATGTGCTGGTCAATGGCTCTAGGGCCAATCTGCGTCAGGCAATTGAATGCTATCCAGCGTTGCTGCCGGTTTTGCTGACGGTCAGGGATGAAGTACTGCGAGAGCGTCTGCTCAAGCGTGGTAGGGAAACGCTTGAGCAAATTGATGCAAGACTGGCTCGCAATGCGTTGTTCAAGGATAGGAGATCAAGTGATGGGCCAGTACATATTGTCGACAATTCCGGAGATCTGGCGGACGCCGTCAATGATCTCTTGCGTCTGATCCGGCTCAGCGTAAAACCGGATCAAATTTGATCTTTCGTCCTGCTGCCAGTGCCAGCACAAATAGCACGGCAAAAACGGCGCAGCCAATCAGGGGCAGGGTGATTTCAGCGCCTTCGAACAGCGATAAATGCGCAACGCCACTCAAAAGGGCGAGGATCAGAAATCCCGCAGCTGACTTGGACATGTTGTACTCCTGAAGATATTTCAAAAAACCAGATGTTCGGAGGTCAGTGCTGGTCGCACTTGCTCAGAGTTACTGACGGCCAGCGGTGTTGATGTGCCCTGATCGCTCAGTACTGCCAGTTGGGGGGCTTTTTGTACCTGCAAGTAATGCGGCATACGCTGGGCCAATGGCTCCGGCGAGTCGCTTGCGGGGATAAAATGGAAGCTCACCAAAACCGCCAGAGCAATTGCGTTTGCAAGCAAAAGGGTGCTGTTCATGGGCGTAGCTCCGAATGTTCTTCTATTGAACAGACAAAGCAGCCGTCGTGCCAACAGTCTAACCTCTGTTAAGTCCTTTAAAAACAAGCATTTGAGCAAGTTTTTCGGATTGTGCAGGTTGCAATCTGCACTGATGGCTTTTAAGCCTGCGTGCAAAATGCACGGTAATTTTTCCCGCAGCATCACAGGGCGCCTGCCTACACTTAAAAAGCCCTACGGACGACATGACAAATCGGGGTTCGGTGGTTAACATGCACGCCGTCCGTCATGCAGCGTCTGCTGCGACGAAACGTGTGTCTCAGTAGCTCAATTGGATAGAGCATCCCCCTCCTAAGGGGAAGGTTGGCAGTTCGAACCTGCCCTGGGACACCATCTACTATAGAAACTCCTCTCCCTTGCTGTTCGCTAACCCAATGCTCAAGGCTCTGGCTTTGTCATGGGCCAAGGGGGCTTGCCTGCGCTTGCTGCTAGAGGGGCTGTCTCCTTGATTTTGAATCAGGCGTGCGTAAGCG